>JAQYFP010000089.1 GCA_028723085.1 Erysipelotrichaceae bacterium
TTTTTTTAGTAATTTTCTAAAAGTTTTTTGAACTGTTTTCTGACCGTTACAAAGTAGTTTACAATCATAATAATCATTGAAATATCGACAAATCCAGGCAATATAACCTTCAATAAAACACAGAAAATAGCTGATGTTAAATCCATTGTTAAAAACCAATTATCATCAGTGTATAGACGATAAATACGATAACGTATAATATAATTACGAAGTAATGTAACAATACAGAATACACCAATTACCGCATCAATAATGAAGTTCACAACAAATGTTTGAGTAAGTAAATTCTTCACAAACATTAAAGCAATCGCAAAAGAAAAAGCACTTAGGATAGATGCGATATTCATTTTATCATAATCATCTTTTTTCAATTGATCTTTATACTTCTTATAAGAACTTGTTTTTTCCCAACTACGTAATTCCTTTGAAATATCACGATCTACATTTAACTCATCAGCATGTGTCAAATAATAACATGATAAAAAGTATTTACGGATTTTAGGCCATTCTTTTTTATCCAAAGCATCCATAACCTGTTTAATATCATGATCATGACCTTCGACTGGTTTTAGACTCGTTGAAACAAAAGAATACTTTGATAAATCAGTCATTTAAAGTAAACCCTTCTGCTTCTTCAATTTCAACATTACAATTAAAGAATGTTTCTAATGCTTCAATTGCATAAACTGTATCTTTGATACCAGCTGTTTCATAAGAAGAGTGCATTGCCAATTGTGGAAGACCAATATCAACGGCATGCATACTTACTTGCGTATTTGATAAGTTACCTAAAGTAGATCCTCCTACCATGTCTGAACGATTCGCAAAATATTGAACTGGAACATTAGCTTTATTACAAATAGCTGTAAATACAGCACGGCTGAATGCATCAGTTGTATATTTTTGGTTGGCACTTTCTTTAATAACGATTCCTTTATTCATATAGTTACGATTAACGGCATCACTCTTTTCAGGATGATTTGGATGTAAAGCATGTGCATTGTCACAACTTACTAAGAATGATTTCGCAATAGCTTGATAGAATTCATCTTCTGTTTTATTTAATCCAGTATGAATACGACGTAATACATCATATAAGAAAGTAGACATTGCACCTTGTTTTGTATTTGAACCAACTTCTTCATTATCGAAGCAACAATAAACATTAATTGCATGTTCATTATTCGCATTAATAAATGCTTTTAAAGAAGTAAATGCGCATTGTAAATCATCTAGTTTTGGAGTTGAAATAAATTCATCTTTATATCCCCAAATCACTGGTTGACAACGATTTACTAAGAATAAATCTTTTCCTAAAATTTGACTAACTTCTACACCCAATTCTTCGGCAACCATTTTGTCAAAATCACCTTTTTTCAATTCTCCACATGAGAATATAGGACATAAATCAATTTGACGATTGTAGCTATATCCATTATTGATTTCTCTATTAAAGTGAATGGCAACATTAGGAATCATTAAAATATCTTTATCAATATATAATAATCGATTTTCTACTTTGTTTCCATTTTGAACAAGGACACGACCAGCAACTGTTAAAGGACGATCAAACCAAGTTGAATCAATCATTCCTCCATAAGCTTCAACATCTAATCTTAAATATTCATTTGGTCCTTCTAATTCAGGTACACTTTTAATTTTATATGTAGGAGAATCTCCGTGTGAAGCAGCTAATTGGAAATGATAATCATCTAATGTATCACCAATTTTAAAAGCAATAACACTCGAATGATTTCTTGTTGTATAGTAACAACCACCTTTATTGATATTCCATTGTTTTCCTTCAGGTAAATAAGTAAAACCTGCTTCTTGTAAATATTCACTCACTGTTGATACAGTGTGAAACATACTTGGACTGTTTTGGATAAAACTAAATAATTCATTTGAAATTTCAATAGTATTCATAATTAATCTTTTTGATATAAAATCGTTTATACCAATTTTCCTTTCTATTCATCAATATTATAGTATTGTCAAAAAAAATTACCACATAATAATAAAGAAACCAGTGACTGGTTTCTTTACTTTAATTATTTACTTGCTTCTAATTCTTTTTTATCTTGTACTTTACGGATTTCAGGTAAGATTAATCCTAATAATGTTAATGCGATTGGTGTTACAACGTTTAATAACATTGTGAATACATCATCAGAATACATACCTAAGATACAACATGCAGCTGTAACGAAGAAGCACCATCCACCAAAGAATAATGCGATTTTATTTGATTTAACAAATTTATAATCACGTGGGAATTTTTCTGATGCCTTACGTAACATTAAGTAAGCAAAGAATACCCATAAATAACGAAGAGGCATACATACTGAGTTCAATTTATTTAATTGAGCGATAACAGCATCTCCTCCAGGTACTAACATTTGAATTAAGATAATTGCTCCTGATAATACAGCAACCATTTTAATACCATTTACATAAGCACCTTTGTCGTTTTGTTTTAATAAAGCTTTTGGAAGATAGCAGTTGATGTTTTGATCATCTAATAACATACGTAATGGAGCATCGATACTTACTACTAATGTAGAGAATTGACCGATAGCATTACAAGCAGCATAAACTACTACGAAGAAGTTTCCTACATGGTAGTATTCACCAACTTTTTGGAATGCCCAGTATGCACCATTTGATACATATAAGTTGAATGATTCAGCTGATTCATTGATAATAGCTGGATCATACATCATACCCATAGCAATTGTTCCTAAAATAGCACAAACCATAACCATGATAGCTACTAAGATCATTCCTTTAGGGAATCCTTTAGAAGCATTTTCAACTTTATTTACATATGGAGAGATTTTTTCACATCCACCAACAGCAAATACTAAAATTGATAATGATGTAAAGTAATTTGTGTTAAATTGTGGAATTAAAGCTTCTTTAGTGATTTCCATTGAAACGAAACCAGCATTTGGATTAATTACTGGAGCAGCAAACATCATTACGATGAATAAGATACTCATAACAAACATACTTGAACCAGCGATTGTAGCTAATTTCTTTAATGGGTTTAAACCACGGCTTGCTACCCAGCAGAAGAACAATAAACAAATGAATGTTACAATTTGAATTCCTTTAACTGGGAATGAAGAATAAGTTTCTGCGTTTTGGAAAATCATCCAACTTAACGCTTTTAAACCACCTGTACTTTTACTTGCGATATAAGTAATATGTACTGCAAAATAAGTCCATCCAGCATAATAAGCAACTTTCTTACCAGCTGTTTCGGCTACCCAAGAAGTAACTCCTCCACCTGAATCTTTAAATGCTGAACCCATTTCTCCAACCATTAAAGCATATGGTACAAAATATAATGCAAACATTAAGATCCATGAGAAAATAACTTGAATACCATTGAAGTATACGAACCCATTTACTACGTTACCAAAACCCCAAAGAGTTGAGAAACACATAAATGAAAGGACGTACCATTTAATTTTCTTTTGAGAATTATCCATTATATATTCTCCTTTCTCACGACGATAATAATCACATAAATTTGCGTTTTTGTCAATTAGTTGTTGCATAATAGTCAAATATTTATCATATGTGAACAAAATAAAAAAGCATGTATAAAAAATACATACTTTATTCAAATTCTTTGCACCTATTTGCAAAATCATTCATAAACTTTAACACCACATCTGATAGATCTTTTCGATAAGAAATACCAATTGGAATACGAACAGAAGGATCCAATGACTTAACTACTAATGAATCATTTCCTAATAATGAAGATGTTTTTAAATTGATTGTAATTCCTAAACCCGATTCAACAACAGAATACGTTGCATATTCATCGGATGTCATGATTTGAATATTGGGTTCAATGTCATAATTTTTAAAAATACGACTATAATCTGTTTCTTCATTAAAGAAAGGAAAAACACAACTTTCAGAAGCAAACACAGATAACGGAATCGAATTCATTTTAGCTAATGGACTTTGTGCAGGCACCCAAGCAACAGCCTCATCTTGCCATAATTCTTCCCATAAAAAAGAGCCATCACGTTTTGATATTATCGCAAAATGTAATTCTTTATTTTCAACCATTTTAGCTAACTTACTACTTGTTCCATATATTAAATCCACATCTATATTTTCATGCATAGATTTATAAACAATTAAAGATTGAGTAAGCCATGAATAAATTCTTAAATGCGCAACTCCTATTCGAATTTTTACCGGAATATTTTCTTGTTGTGATGCTTTTGACATAATATTATCGCCTACTCTCACAAATTCTTTAATATCCTGAATTAATTGCTTGCATTTATAACTTGGAACAACACCTTCTTTTGTTCTTTCCAATAATGAAACACCTAATTCTTTTTCGATACTAGAAATGATACGGCTAATACCGGAAATTGAATATCCAAATTGATTAGCTGTTGCACTTAAGCTTCCATTTTCAATGGTTTTAAGTAATATTTTATATTTTTCGAGTTCCATACTACACCTCTGAAAACATTTACATTATTATTTTCATATGTTTTTCATTATATAGAAAAAATGTGAAAATATCTATAACAAATAAAAAAAACTGCTCATAGAGCAGTTTATATTGTAGATTAAGTTTAAATTATCCTACGATTTCAGTTACAGTTCCTGAACCAACTGTGTGTCCACCTTCACGGATAGAGAACTTAGTTCCGTTTTCCAATGCGATTGGAGCAATTAATTCAACGTTGATTTCTACGTTGTCACCAGGCATTACGATATCAGTTCCTTCTGGTAAAGTAATAACACCAGTTACGTCAGTTGTACGGAAATAGAATTGAGGACGGTAGTTAGAAGCGAATGGTGTATGACGTCCACCTTCTTCTTTAGTTAATACGTAAACTTGTCCTTTGAATTTTGTGTGTGGAGTAACTGAACCAGGTTTAGCTAATACTTGTCCACGTACGATTTCGTTACGAGCAACACCACGTAATAAAGCACCGATGTTATCTCCAGCTTGAGCTACGTCTAATTGTTTGTGGAACATTTCTAATCCTGTTAATACAGTTTTACGAGTATCTTTGATACCAACGATTTCAACTTCGTCGTTTAAGTGAGCTTCACCACGTTCAACACGTCCTGTAGCTACTGTACCACGTCCAGAAATTGTCATAACGTCTTCAACAGCCATTAAGAATGGTTTGTCAACATCACGTTCTGGATCTGGAATCCAAGAATCAACAGCATCCATTAATTCTTCGATAGCACCAACATATTTTGGATCACCTTCT
>JAQYFP010000090.1 GCA_028723085.1 Erysipelotrichaceae bacterium
AGCCTGATAAAGGTTGTTTTCGTCATGCCATTTATTCACAATTTCAAAGATCAAATTTGTTCAAGTTAACGTATAATCAATAAAAATATATTTTCAAACTTTTTCATAAATTCTATTGATTTTTATATAGTTAGCTTTCCAAACTGTTTGAGCTTTTACAATTGTTTGTTTTATTTTACCAAATACTTGCCATCCATTAAATGGTGTATTTTTTCCCATAGACTCAAATTGCGAAGCATCAATTACATATTCTTCATTTAAATCCACAATCACAAAATCCGGTTGGTATCCTTTTTTGATTTGTCCTGCTTTTTCTAATCCAAAACGCTCAGCTGGTTTTTTACTCATATAATTAACTAATTGAGCCAATGTCCAACGTTTTTCGCGCACAACAAATTGTGTATATAACAATGAAAAACAAGTTTCTAATGATACAATTCCAAATGGACACTTATCCATTGGTTTATTTTTTTCTTCTTGTGTATGAGGAGCATGGTCATTGGCAATAAAATCCAAAGACCCATTTTCCAATCCCTCAATTAAAGCCATACGATCGGCATGAGAACGAAGAGGTGGATTCATTTTCCAATTTGGACCTTGTACATCTTTATCTTCTAATAATAAATGATGCACCGTAACTTCACCTGTTACATCCAATCCTTTTTGTTTAGCTTGTCTTAAAGCTTCAACACTTTCTGAAGCCGAAATATGACAAGCATGATATTTACATCCAACTTCTTCTACAATTCCTAAATCACGAATTAATTGTGCACTTTCACATGCACTTGGAATGCCTAACCAACCTTTTTGAGCTGTTACTTCACTTTCATGAACACTCGCTCCTGGTTTACGATACGCCATATCTTCGGTATGAGCTACAATCATAGCATCACAATCTTTAGCTTGTTCCATGGCTTGTTTCATGACTTCTCTTGTACTTACTCCTACCCCATCATCACTAAACCAATGAATTCCCATTTGCGATAAAGATTTCATATCAACAACTTCTTTAGAAGCTTCTTGTTTAGTAATACATGCATATGGATATGTACGAACAACAGCCTTTTCATCAATCAAATGTAAATAATCTTTCATTGTTTCGGTATTATCAGGAAAAGGGATTACATTTGGCATACAGAAAATACTTGTGAATCCTCCATGTGCTGCTGCTTTTGTTCCCGTTTCAATGGTTTCTTTTTCAGTGTGTCCTGGTTCACGTAAATGTACATGTACATCAACAAATCCAGGTAGTACGGCACATCCTTTGGCATCAATTTCAGGGTAATCTCCTTCAATGTGTTCTTGGATATCGATAATTTCGTTTTCGTCAAATAAAATATCACATGGCTTTAATTCATCTTCAATTAAGACCAATCCATTACGAATTACTTGCATGTTTCCTCCTCAAATGGTTCTAAACCAAAGGCACGTTTCATAACCGCTTTACGAACCAATACTCCATTTGACATCTGTTTAAAGATACGAGATTTTTCGCTTTCCACTAAATCCCCATCGATTTCTACGCCTCTATTAAATGGAGCTGGATGCATAATAATGGCATGTTCTTTCATACGACTATAGCGTTCTTTATTTAATCCATAGCGACTTAAATAATCGATTCCACCATTTAGAGCCGCTCCTCTTTCTTTTTGAATTCGAAGCATCATAACAACATCAGCCCATTCAATGGCTTCATCAAAATCCATAGTTGGATACCCTTCTCTTTGCCATTCTTCTGGTCCTGCAAAGTAAACATTTGCGCCTAAACGATTTAGAGCGTCTTTATCACTTGCGGCTACACGTGAGTGTAAAATGTCTCCAACAATGACTACATTTAAGTTTTCAAATGTTCCAAATTCATCATAGATTGTTAATAGGTCAAGTAAACATTGAGTTGGATGGTTTCCAGCTCCATCCCCGGCATTAATAATAGGAATATTAATTCCTTCTAAGTATTTAAAATATTCATCTTTAGGATGACGAATGACTAGACAGTCATATCCAATTGCTTCAAATGTTTTTACTGTATCATATAAGGTTTCCCCTTTTTGTACACTAGATGTTTCTGCATTAAAGTCTTCTACTTGACATCCCAATTGATGTTGCGCACTCGCAAAGGAAAAATGAGTACGTGTACTAGGCTCAAAAAAAAGATTAGCAACCAATGCCTTTTTAAAAGGAAATTGCCAATCTTTATAGGAATTATTAAAAAGTCTAGCATCATTAAGAATACTAAAAATATCGTCAGTAGATAAATCTTTCATGGACAGTAACGAATGTTTATTCATTAAAGAATCCTCCTAACTATACAAAATTTTGGATATCTCCAAATTTTCTTAGACTATTTTATCACAAGATATATATTTTTCAATGCCACTTATAATTTAATTTACCATAATTATTTGACAATTTATTTTTAAATTTATATACAATAATATTGAGGTGATTTTACATGAAAGATAACATTTTCTTTTTTCTAAAAAAGAAAGGAGATGTCTTCTATTTAAATAGTTCTTTAACCATTAAACAAGGACTAGAAGAAATGAAAAAAACAGGTTACACCGCCATTCCTGTCATTGATAAAGAAGGAGCTTATATTGGTTCTGTTACCGAAGGTGATTTTTTATGGTATGTGACACAAGAAAACGTTGATATGGATAAACCATTAAAAACAATTATTCGAAAAGACTTTATGCCAGCGGTTTCCATTTCAACTTCCATTCCCGATGTTCTACAACAATCTTTAAAACAAAACTATGTTCCGGTTGTAGATGATCGTAATATTTTTATTGGTATCATTACTCGTAAAGCCATTATGGAAGCTTTTCTTGAAAATTGATTAATTGAATGATAAATGATACATTTGTATATATAAATAAAGGAGAATATATTACATGACAAATGATGATTCGATTCCCATAGAAACAGGAGTTCGCATATGAGCCCGTGGATTCTAGTTTTACTATTTTTGTTGTCTTTTTATTTTGCGATGGTTTATACCCTATTTGAATATGATTCTAAAAATGAGAAAACCGATTCCATACTAACAACCATTTCCTGGTATCAATTAATGTTGATTATCGGAATGCTTATGGTTTCACTCATTTTATTAAAGCCATATTTAAATAAACTATATTTTGTTTTATTTTTATTTATTTATGGTTATGTGTATTTTTTAATCTTTGAAAAATTAGTAAAAATATGGACTTTATCAAGATCTGATAAATTTCAATTAAAGATGGTCCAATCCTTCTTTAAAATTTATCCTTTCTTATCAATTTTTACTTTTTTCTTAAAAATCAAAGTCGTAAAACCACAAGAAATCAGTGAAGAAGATATTCGTGAGCTTATTAGTGCCTCAAGTGAAAGTGGAAATCTTGAAGAACCACAAAAAGAATACATTGAAAATATATTTGAATTCGATGATACCAATGTTGATGAAATCTGTACTCATCGCTCCGAAGTCATTGCCCTTAGTTTAGAAGACGATATTAAAGAATGGCATACTATTATTTTAAATAACCGTCATACTTTCTATCCTGTCTACCAACAAGATGAAGACGATATCATTGGGGTCTTAGATACACGCGATTATTTTCGTTTATCTAAACCATCCATGGATACCATTTTAAAGAAAGCTGTGGACAAACCATTCTTTGTTCCTGAGAACATGAAAACCGATGACTTATTCCGTCAAATGCAGCAGAAAAAAACATATTTTGCGATTGTATTAGATGAATATGGAGGAATGAATGGAATTGTTACGTTACACGACATCATTGAAACAATCTTAGGGGAAATGAATGAAGAAGATGATTCGATTGAACCAGAAGATATTCAAAAATTAGCGCCTAATAAATTTTTAATTAAAGGAACCGCTGATTTAGAAGAAGTTTGTGAAGCTTTAAATATTACTTTACCAGTTGATGAATTTGAAACCATTGGTGGCTATATATTGGATTGTTATGGAAAAATTCCTGAAGATGGAACAGGATTTGATATTGATCTTAAACAAATTCATGTACATGTCAAAAACATGGTTCGTCATCATATTGATCAAATGATTGTTTATAAAAAGGAAATAACGGATGACATTTAAGTCACCCGTTTTTTTTAAAAAAAGGAGATGACTATGAAAAAACTACTATCTATTATTTTATCGCTTTGTTTATTAAGTGGATGTACAACAAAAGTTGAAGGTCCAAATAAACAATTTATTGACTTCTGCAATGATTATTTCATTAACGAAATGGAAAGTGACTACACAACAATGCATCAATACCTAGAAAATCCTAAAGATTATGGAGTGGATGTTGATCGTGTTGAAATATCATTGGGGCATGTGAATGAAGATACAACAAAACAAGTTGAACAAACACTCGATGATTTAAAATCTTTTAAATATAATGACTTAGATACTACTCAAAAAGTAATTTATGATGAATTAGAAAAAGAATTAAATTGGGAATTAAAAATGAATGATGAAAAATTCATGTATACAACGAATATTTTAAGTAGTATGGGTGGTATTCATGAAAATTTAATTACTTTCTTTAGTGAATATGTATTACGAAACGAAAAAGACATTCAAGATTTATTAATACTAATTGAAGATACACCACGATACATGGATGAAGTAATTGCTTATATCAAAGAACAAGCCAATCAAAATATGCTTCGTTTTGATTATGATACCGTAACAAGTTCTATTCAAGAAACACTTGCTTCCAAAGATAATTCAAGTATAACTAAAGAACTACAAAAAGAAGTGGATACACTTTCCATTGAAAATAAAGATTCATACAAAAAACAAATCAGTGATTCTATACAACAATATGTATTCCCTGCTTATCAGTCTTTATTAGATACGATTGTATCTTTAAAAGATAAAGTTCAACCTGTTACGGGTTTATATAATACAGAAAATGGTTTGGAATACTATGAATTATTGGTTGAAAAAGCAACAGGTACAACAACTTCGATTGAAGATATTCAAGAACAGTTACAAGATGCTTTAACAGACGTATTGTATAACTATACTTATACAGAATATGAAACGGATCCTATTTCAACGACTTTTAATTCCGCTGAGGAAATATTAACATTTTTAAATGACAACTATAAAAGTTATTTCCCAGAAGTAAAAGACATGAACTATGAACTAACTCCATTAGACGATGATCAAAGTACCGATGGAATTGTAGCTTACTTTGTGATTCCTAGTTTAGATAATACGCTTCCATATCAAATTCGATATAATCAAAGAGACTATGGAAAAGATACTACAGATATTGAATTATATACAACTCTAGCTCATGAAGGAATTACAGGTCATATGTATCAAGCTCAATACAATGCGGAAAACTTAGAATACCCAATTCAATTTTTATTTGATAATTCTGGTTTAGCAGAAGGATATGCGACCTATGCTCAAATCTATGCTTTGAATTATTTGGATTTAACGACAACGGGTTATAAATTAGAATCGGAAATGAATTTCTATTTAACGGCTTTACTGGATATTGAAATCAACTACAATGGTTTAACTCTTGATGAATTAAATTCTCAATATGGAATGGATATGAGTACTATTTATAATCAAGTAGCCGATAATCCAACGACTTTCTTATCTTATTATTATGGATATCTACAAATTCTTAATTTAAAAGATCAAAAGATGTCCGATATGGATTTCCATAATAATTTATTAAAATATGGAAATGTATATTTTGATGTACTAAAAAAACACATGTAAAAAAAAGAAGGAAATTGTTTAAGCGACAATTTCCTTTAATTTTTCAATAGCACTTGTTACGATTTCATCTGCCGATGCTTTTAATGAAGGTGTTCCAGATTTCATACCAAAACCAATTCCAGCTTCACTGACCATTTCAATGTCATTGTCTTGATCACCAAAAGCTATTCCATCTTCTAATTCAAGTCCTACTTCTTTTAATAAATGTTTTAGGGCATTTCCTTTATTGACTCCAAAAGGTAAAAAATCAATCCATTGATTTCCACTCGATACCACTTTAATATCTGGTAGTCCATCTTTTAAAGTTGGTAGAACACTTTGGTATCCGTCTTCGTTAAAGATGGATATTTTATCAATTGGTTGATTAATTTCATTTAAATCATCAACTAATTTCATATATAAATGAAGGTCTTCATTCATATGATGAATAAACTTTTCATCTTTCGAAGCGGAATACAATTGACTGTTACAAGATACAAATAAATGACCTAATTGTTTTTCATTGACTAATTCAAATATTTTTAATGCGTGTTCTTTATCAATCACATTATCAAATAATTGTTTTCCTTTGTGGTAACAAGTCACTCCATTGGATGCGATAAATGATATTTTATCTTTTAATGGTTCCATGATTTCTAATTCATTCGTATAGGTTCTACCACTGGCTACAATAAATAAAACATCTTTATCAATTATTTTTTCAATAACATCATATACTTCCTGTTCTAATTCATGTCCTTCATCAAACAATAAAGTTCCATCTAAATCACTGGCAATGTATTTAATTTCTCTTCCTTTATAAATAATACTCATAGTTCTTCCTTCTCATTTTTTCATCTAAATTAATTTTGGCATAGAGTTCTTGATGTAATTTATAAGTATCTTGTTTCTTAAGTGCATCTTTCTTTTGTGATGTAGGAATGAAACGATCCATATAATATAAATTTTCATCGTCTCGACACATGTATACAACACCCGCAATACTCGTCTCAAGTACATAAACTCTTTCAAATACTTTTAGATTCTTTTTGTAGATTAATTCTACAAATTCTTCTGGTTCATAGTGGGTTGCGTACAACATATTTATCACTCCTTCTTGCATCGTCATTATGCATGAAAGAGTGTAAAATTACTTTATTTTTTTTATTTTTATCCAAAAAACAAAGTTTTTTATTTTGAATTCGAATCTGTAAGCGCTTCTTATTTCGTATTCAAAAAAAATTATATTTCTTCAACACAAATTTCATCGTTTCTTTTAAATAAACGATATTGAAATGGATGTTGTTCCACACGACTATAGTCATGTCCTGCATTGGCATTCCAAACACAGATGACTTTTAGGTCTTCATTGGATGTATTAATTAAACGATGTGCATGGGCTCCATCAATACGATGAAGACTTCCTTCTTTCATTTGTTCACACCACGTTTTTCCATTTTCATCCATCAACATTAATAGCCCACTTCCACTAGCACACCAATAATATTCTTCACAATTTAAGTCTTCGTGAAAGTGTCCTCTTGTCATGTTACATTCACCATTTACTAAAACAGGATGTAATAAACTAATTCCCCAATTTAAGTGTCCTTCTGTTTTATAGTCCGAATTCACAACACTAACTTCATACATAATCGTATCATCACTTAATGATTCATCCACTGTTTTATAAAAACTTTTCGCGTCTTTATACAGTTTTTTTGAACATTCAACTTTTCCTTGAATATCGCCTTTAAATTCATGAAATAAACTAGCTTCTTTAATCTCCATATTTTTGTCCTCTTTTTTAATGTTATATCATTTAATGAAAGCGTGCAAATAAAAAATAAGCAGACTTGCTGCTTACACTTTAATATATCTTTGATTTTTACTATTTGGTTTATCTGGAATCGTCATTTTGATTAACTTTAATTCAATGGCGGGGCGAAGATAGTTTCTTCTAAATCCTTCTCTTGATTTTAAACCCATTTTTTTCATAAGCATTTGCGTAGAATACGAGATGCCACATTCCATTACACTAAGAAGTTTATACACAGGTTGATTATCGTCTTGATTTACTTGCTTCATAATTTCATCTAATATTTGATCAATCTGTTCCAACATAAAAGTAATAAAAATTGTAGATTCCCCCGTTTTATGACATTTAGAAATCGCATCATAATAACCTTCCTGGAATTTTTCTATTTGACTTTCAATAGGAATAAATTCAAATATTGGCTTCCATTCTTTCAAAATAGCTGTTTGCCATAGTCTAGCCATTCGTCCATTGCCATCGGAAAAAGGATGAATAAAAACAAATTCATAATGAAATACACTACTTAAAATCAAAGGATGAAGTTCACCTTTTACATCGTTCATCCAACCAAACAAATCATCCATAAGTTGTGGTACAAATTGGGCAGGAGGTGCCATAAAAATACATTTATCCCCACTAAAAACACCTTCTTCACCGGAACGAAATCGACCTGATTCTTTTACTAAATACTTGGTCATAATACCATGAAACTTTTTTAGGTCTTGGATATTAAATGGATTGATTTCGCCTATATGCTCATAGGCCTCATACGCATTTTTTACTTCTTGTATTTCTTTTTGTTCTCCTAAAACAGCTTTTCCATCAATTACATCATAAACTTGATTTAGTGTTAAAGAATTCGCTTCAATCTTTAGAGAAGAATGAATGGATTTTATTTTATTATTTTTTCTTAAATGTGGTTTAGATTCAAGTTCATTTATCGTAACAATACGGCCTAGTTTTTCTGAAATCGACGACACCAAAGATAAAATTTTATTTGTGATTGTGAAAGGCGGTTTATATGCATCCATAAAAATTCTCCTTCATCTTGCGTACTATCTTACGTACTATCTTGCGTACTTATTATATCACAAATAACTAACGAATTTTTTCAATTCCCACTAAGTAAGGACTCTTACGATTCATTAACTTTGTTTTTAGGATCATATATTGATTCGAATCCAAAGACATTAAATAATTTTCTATTTCTTGTGCTTCTTGTTGTCCTTGATCATGAGGATAAAAAACTAATGCCATTCTTCCTTTTTTCTTTAATAAAGCTAATCCCTTTTTTACAGCTTCTAAACTTGTATTCACATTCGTATGAATACTTTCATCTAGTCCAGGACAATAGCCAAAGTTAAAAATCATCGCATCCACTTCTTGATGAATAATTTCATCCATGTGTTCATGTCCCATTAAGTGGACTTCAAAATGAGAATCTTGAATATTACTGTTATCAATGGCTTCTTGTTGGATTTCAAAGGCAATGACTTTCTTTACTTTCTGTGATAAAAAGAAACGACTATCTAAGCCATTTCCCAATGTCGCATCCACACAAATAGCTTGATAATGAAGAACGGGTTTTAAAAAATCATGAGATAAATCAACGAATGATCGCATGTTTCAATTCCTCTTTCATATAGCTATATACTTCTTGGTCATCACAAACAAAGACAACATCAATGCACTTTGTATCCGGATATTCTCTAAATAACTTACGAATGGTTCTGACACCAATTTCACATGCTTGTCTTTTATCATAGCCACGATCACTTCCTAATACTGGAAAAGCCACCATTAATTGTTCTAATTCATGTTCACGGGCATAGCTATAGGCTTGGGCACAAGCATTCCAGAAACAAGCTTCCAATATTTCTTTTTCTCCTTCCATATTCACAAAAGTAGGAACTACGACATGAATAATGGCCTGACAAGGAAGATCATAGGCTTTCGTTAATTTTGCCATGGCAACATCACAACCTTTTAAAGATTGACATTCATCAATGAGTCCTTGTCCAGCACGAGCAAAGATTTGTGAACATACACCTTCTACAGGCATTAAGTCTTTTCCTGCTGGATTGACAATGACATCAAAATCAAGCCTGGAAATATCTCCTTTAAGTGTTGTGATCATCATAATTCTCCTTTCGTGATTTTCTGAATTCGTTTTCCAATTTTTTGACTGGAAGTATAAATCATTTGATATTGTTCTTGTAGATTATTTAAATTTTTCTGTGCTTTATCACAACGAAGAAGTAAACGATCCACATCTTGTAGAAGCGCCTCTAAATCTTGTTCAATTTCTTCGACATGACTTTGACGATAAAAATCTTTAGTAGAGGAAATCAATGTATAAATAATTCCAATTAGCGTTGTCGGTGAAGCTAATAATACGTGTTGATTTAAAGCATATTGAAATAAATCAGAGCTCTTAGAACAAATAAATTGATAAATAGCTTCACTCGGAATAAATAAAATAGCTTGATTGGCTGTATAGGGTGTGATGTATTTCGTTGAAACATCATCAATGTGTTTTTTTATATTATTTTTAAATAAACGAAAATAATACTCTTGGTTTTCTTTATCTTCATTCATTTTTAAATAATTTTCCATAGGAAATTTAGAATCAATACACAATACTTTTTCAGTTCCTGGTAAAAACAAAGCTGCATCTACTATTTTATTGTTGTCTAGGATATACTGCATTTTATAGACTTCTTCATTATCAGCGGCATATATGCCCAATAAATACGATAACTGATATTCTCCCCAGTTTCCTCTTTGTTTGACATTCGTCATGACTTGATTCATTTTCTTAAGGTCTTGTTCCATATTTTGAATATAGTGATTTGATTGATTCATTTGGTTTTCTTTATTTTTAATTTCAAAAATAAGAAATAATACACATAGTATCAATACAATCAATAAAATAATAATAATTAACTCCATAGTTCTCCAATATACTCTAATAATAATTCTTTTTTATTTTGTTCAGGATGATAAAAACAATATTTTAAACAAGCATTTAGTGCTTCTTTGATTTGTTTTCCTTTTAAATTGGTATTCGAAATAATATCATTTCCATTAATATCTAATTCCTTCACATTAAAAATAGATGACTTCTTTACTTGTTCATACAACAATACAAATTCATCTAATTGTTTTAATGTTTCTTGTCCTTTTTTAGAATGCGCTAGTAAATCACATCGTCGTATTGTGATTAAATCATCCATCATTTTTTCATTCCATCCTAATTCAATGCGAAAATAATAAATGGAATCCATTCCTTTTTTAAATCCATCATCGTGATAATAAACAAGAGTAGGAATCACTTCTTTTTGATAAGAAGTCATCTTTAATTCTTCACAAAGACGTTTCGCAATTTCCATTGAATAAAGAGGATGTTTTTTGAAATGATCTATTCCATTTTTCGTTGTTTTCGCTTTCGGTTTTCCTAGGTCATGGAACAATAAAGTATAGGCCAATGTTTCATCAAATTCTGGTAAATATGAAATAGCTAATAACGAATGATGAAGAACATTCGTAAAATGATAAATGGAATTTTGTGTGCATTGCTGACTTTCCTTTAATTCAGGAATAATAGGATACAATAAGTCCACCAATTTTTCAATTTGAAAAGGGTCATAATAAAGTATTTCCGTCAATTCTTCATGAATTCTTTCTTTGGAAATATATTGAATATCTTGGGCATGATGATTGATAGCTTGGAATGTATGTTCGTCCATTTCAAAATGAAGTTTTGCGCAAAAACGAAAAGCCCTTAACATACGTAAGGCATCTTCATTAAAGGATTCATTGGGATCTGAAATCGTACGAATAATTTTATTTTGACAATCTTCTAGACCATGAAATAAATCAATTATTCCTGTTTGGGGATTATATGCCAAAGCATTCACGGTAAAGTCTCTTCGCTTTAAGTCTTGTGAAAGGTCTTGTACAAAGGTAACCGAATCAGGGTGTCTATGATCGGTATAATTTGATTCTTTACGAAAAGTTGTGATTTCTACATCTGTTTCTTTTTGAACGATGATAGTTCCATGTTTCATACCACAACTTGCACTGGAATGAAATAAATCTAATACTTGTTGGGGAGTGGCATCGGTAGTTATGTCGTAATCATGGCATTCAATATTTAATACTTGATCACGAACGCATCCTCCCACTAAATAAGCTTGAAACCCTTTTTGGTTCAGGGTTTCAAGTATTTCTAAAATATAGTTAGGCCATTTCATTTTTACTATAAACTGGCTTTGAATTTTCGATGATTTTTTGACTAATAGGATGGGACGCAAACATAAATTCCATTTCTTTATTTTCATCATATGGATGAATAAAAGAACCCAATGCCTGGAACATTTGTGGATTTTCTTGTTCCATATCGACCACAATTAACCAATGCGTTCCTTCTTTTTCTACTAATCTTTCTTTCAAGTAAATAGCACGAATAGATGGTTCGTTTTGCGCAAAACGAATCATTGATTGTTTTAATTCCTTTGCCTGTTCAGCTTCTTTAATTTTTAATGTTTCATTCGCTTTAAATTCTCTTTTCTTCATCGAAGTATGTTGGGCTGTTTCTCTTGCCTCTACTTGATGTAAGAAATTCATATCCAATGGGATTTTGACATCCGTTGGATCGATAAAAATACCTTTAATATCATCTGGTACATTTTTAATTAATTTCATAAAACGAGTTAAAGGTAAAACCATTGGTTTAAAGCGTTTTTCTGTGTCCCAGTGTTTATAGTCATAATAAGATGTAAAGGCAACAATAAATTTTTGTTCGTTTTTTAATTGTAGAATTGCGAACTGAAATTGGGTGTTTTCTTGAAACAACATTTGTCCATTTGGTCCTACTTTTGGTTCTTTATCCCAAATTGAAGGAATTAAGATACTCGCTGTTTGTAACGTAGTTCCCATACGATTTACATTTTCTTGGGTTGGGTTTTGACGATAATCTCTTAAAACGTCTCTTAGTTTTTCATTATTAAATTCTGCCATATTTTTATTCTCCACTTATTGCACATTTTTTAAAATATATACTTGGACAAGCAATGGTATGATACTTCCAATCCAAGTCATTTCCTATCATTTCTACATCATTCATTAATTCCATGAAATTACCGGCAACTGTAATTAATGATATACTTTGATTTCTTTTTCCATTTTTTATTGAATATCCACTTGCTTGTAGACTAAAATTCGTACTCACAAAATCAATTCCAGCATGAAGTCCCGTTACACTTTCAATGACGAGTCCTTCATTCATTTGTTCACACATTTGTTCAAAAGAATGATCTTGAGGCATAATACAACAATTCAAAGGTTGAACCGCAATGTCACTTCCAGAACGGAAGCCATTTCCTGTGCTTTCTAGTCCTAAACGATTGGCGGATTTCGTACTTTGTAGCGCTAATTTAAAGACACCTTGGTCCACAAGTGTTTTTTTACTTGTTGGGCATCCTTCATCATCGAAGCTTCTTACACAAAGGGCATCTAAATTTCTTGGGTTATCGATAATGGTAATGTCTTTCGAAAAGATTTGGGTATTTTCTTTTCCTTTTAAACAAGATAGTCCTTTATGAATTAAATCGCCACTAAACAATCCCATAAAACTAGAAAATAAAGAACGCATCGCATCACTTGTGAATATCACGGGTGATGTCATAGATGGATATGATTTTGAATTTAATTTCAATAGCGCTTTATCAACCGTTCTTGAAATAAATTCGTCCATTTTAAATTGTGATAAATCAGGTAAGATTTCAATTTCGGTATAGTCTTTAATTTCTTGTCCTTGTTGCACGACAACAGACATAGCTAAGTATTGAAGCTGGTCTTCATCAACTAAATCAATTCCTTTGGAGTTAGTAATTGAAATGGTTTCTTTGGCTTCATTCCAAGATTCATGAGCGACTTGAATAACTCTTTCATCGTATTCAAGTGTCTTCTTTTCTAGTTGTTCCATGATTTTGTAGACATCATCCATTGATGGTGTAAGCCATTGTGTGTCTTTTTTTATGGGTTCAATATTCTCAGCTTGTCGTATTGTATCTTTTTCTTTAGAGTTAATAATCGATATTTGATTGATTAATTGATGAAGAATGTAATCACAATTGTCATCATCGACTTGTTCTAGATACATATTGGACATATTGCCATCAATAATTCCACGAATATAGGTTCCCAATACTTTACTTGTTTCAAATTTATCCATTGTGCCATTAAACCAAGTCACTTCTTTTTCATAAGATAAATTCTGATAGATTTCAAATTCTTGAATTCCTAATTCTTGTGCTTTTAAAATCCATTTTTGTTTATTCATTGCATGTACCTCCTACCGTAATAGAAGAAACACGAATAGCGGGTTGTCCGACATCGGTTGGAACATTTCCTGAACTTGCTCCACACATTCCTTGAGCACGGGCTAGATTTTTCCCCACACGGTCAATGTTCATTAATATTTCAGCTCCACTTCCAATTAAAGTAGCTCCTTTAACTGGATATGTGATTTTACCATTTTCAATTAAATATCCTTCATTTACCGCAAAATTAAATTCTCCCGTTTGAGGATTGACACTTCCTCCACCCATTTTTTTGGCATACAATCCTTTTTCAATGCCTTCAAACATTTCTTCAAAGTCATCGTCTCCAGCTGCGATATAGGTATTTGACATACGTGATGTTGGTTCATATTTATAAGATTGTCTTCTTGAAGATCCTGTTGATTCCATATTCATTCTTCGTCCATTTAATTGATCAACCATATACGATACAAGAATTCCATCTTTAATAAGAACACGCTTTTGTTGCGGATTTCCTTCATCATCTACGTTTTGAGATCCCCATCCATTAGGAATGGTACCATCATCAATAGCGGTTACTTTACTACTTGCGATTTGGGTATTTAATTTATTCGCAAAAACACTTTGATTTTTACTTACAGCGCTAGCTTCAAGGGCATGTCCACATGCTTCATGGAAAATAACGCCTCCAAATCCATTATCAATAATGACTGGCATCTTTCCAGATGGGCAATCTTTCGCTTCTAAGTTGACTAAGGCAACTCGACTCGCTTCTCTAGCTTTTTCTTTGATGAATTCATCACTGAAGTATTCCAATCCACTACTTGCTCCAGGTCCTTCAAAACCGGATTGCATTTTGTCGTTTTCCTTGGCATAAACACTAATTGGAAGGCGCGTACGAATTCGGGTATCTTGTACGAGTTTTCCTTTAGTATTAGAGATTTGAACGTGTTGACATACGCTTAACAAGTTACATTGCACCTTAAAAATACGTGCATCACAATGTGCATAGCGATTGGCTTTTTTAAGTAATTTCACTTTATCTTTTAGTTCAACATCAAAGGGATTGATTTCTATTTTATGTTTATTTTCGATTGTTTCTTCTTTGAAAGTAATTTGACAATTTTTTTGTTCGTTTCCAAATGCTTCTTTTAAAGATTTTGTGAATTCAATTAAAGATTCCATTTCTAAATCATTGGTATATCCATATACGGATTGACATCCACAATAAATGCGAATTCCAATTCCTTTTCGATTCGTTAGATCAACGTCTTCCACAATTCCGTTTAATAAATTAATGGATTCCGATGTTGTTTCTTCTTCAAAGATTTCCGCAAAATCAGCTTTACTATCAAGGCAAAGAGAAAGCAATGTTTCCAATTGATTTTTTTCTAACATTTTTTTGACTCCTTTCTTTATTATACACTATTCATATAAATTTCTTTTAAAAAAAGATGCTTCCTTTCATTTTGAAGCATCTTCATATTATTTATTTTTTAATCGCATCAACAAAGCGTTTTGTGATAACTTGTGGACGAGTAATAATAGATCCAACTACACAACTATAACATCCCAAATCTAATACACGTCTTACTTTTTCTGGTGTATCAATGTTTCCTTCCGCAATAACATTATGTTTACATACTGCTAATAAATCACGAATAATTTTGAAGTCATCGTTTTCAATTTTCATTCCCTTTGATTGTTCTGTATAACCAACTAAAGTTGTTCCAATGAAATCAAATCCCAATTCATCGGCATGAACCATTTCTTCTGGTGTTGCACAATCGGCCATTAATAATTGATTTGGATATTTAACTTTAATATCTTTAAAGAATTCATCAATTGTTTTTCCATCGGGGTGAATACGACAAGTCGCATCAACGGCAATGATATCTGGTTTGATTTCCATTAAAGCGTCAACTTCTTTCATTGTTGGCGTAATGTATACCGGTGAATCTCCATACACTTCTTTGATGATTCCAATAACTGGTAAATCAACATTCTTTTTAATTTCTTCAATATCCGCAACCGTATTGGCACGAATTCCTTTGGCTCCTCCTTGATAGGCTGCTAGAGCCATTCTTCCCATGATAAATGATGAATGAAGCGGTTCATCTGGTAAAGCTTGGCAAGATACAATTAAATTCCCTTTTACTTGATCTAAATCACTCATAAATGATACCTCCTTCTTTATTTTATCATCTTTTTTATTTTAAAAAATAAGATTTTGATATTGTTATGTGTTATATACTGTTATATACTGTTTATAGAGGTACCTATGAAAATTATTATTAACCATTCAAGTATGATTCCTATTTATGAACAAATCGTGAATCAAATAAAAAATCAAATTATCAGTCATGAATTAAATGAAAATGATGCCTTACCATCGGTTCGTGGCTTAGCCAATGAATTAAAAATCAGTGCTTTAACAGTTAAAAAAGCCTATGACAACTTAGAACAAACTGGTTTTATTCAAACGGTTCATGGAAAAGGTAGTTATGTTAAGGAAATTAATTGTTCATTAATGAAAGAAGAACAATTAACGAAGACACAAAAAGAGTTAGAACAAGTTTTTTCTAGTGCACTACAAAATGGCATATCAAAAGAAGAATTATGTGATTTAGTTGCACTTATTTTGGAGGAAGAAAGATGATTAAAATAAATAACGTTGTGAAATCTTATCCTGATTTTGAATTAAATTGTTCCTTGCATGTTCCTAAGGGAATGATTACGGGTTTAATTGGTAAAAACGGATCGGGTAAAAGTACTTTATATAAATCTATATTAAATATTATTTCCATTGATAGTGGTTCTATTTTTCTTTTTGATAAGAATAAAGATGAATTAACTTCATTGGATCGTTGTCAAATTGGTGTTGTATTATCAGATTCTTTTTATAGTTCGTATTTATCAATTAAACAAATTAAAAATATTATGAAGAATACGTATCCTCAATTTGATGAGAATTATTTCCAAAAGAAAGTAAAAGAATATCATCTTCCTGAAGATAAAAAAATTAAAGAATTTTCATTTGGGATGAAATCTAAAATTAAAGTCATTTGTGCTTTGAGTCATAATGCCAAGCTTCTATTATTAGATGAACCTACTTTAGGATTAGATGTAGTAAGTCGTGATGAAATCTTGGATTTATTAAGAGAATTTATGTCAAAAGATGAAGATAATGCGATTTTAATTAGTACCCATATTTCCAGTGATATTGAAAATCTATGCGATACGATTTATATGATTGATAATGGTCGTATTTTACTTCATGAAGACATGGATGTTTTATTAAGTGATTATGCCATATTAAAAGTAAGTGAAGATCAATTTCATAAAATAGATACAAGTTATATTTTACGTTGTAAAAAAGAAGCCTATGGTTATTCTTTATTAACGAATCAAAAACAATTCTATGTTGAGAATTATCCATCGATTGTGATTGAAAACAACACCCTTGATGATTTTATTTTCATGATGATAAAAGGAGAAAGACTATGAAAGGTTTATTTATAAAAGATTTAGAAATTATGAAAGGACAAGCACTGTATAGTATTTTTCTTTTATTTGTGAGTGCTTATTTATATGTATTGTCTCCCTATACAGCTGTTATGTATTTAGCTTTTATTTTATCAACGAATGCCATCGGAACCATTAGCTATGATCAATTTGATAATGGAATGCCTTTTCTATTTTCCCTTCCATCAACAAAGAAACAATACGTACAAGAGAAATTCTTGTTGTGTTTGATTTGTTGTGTAACAGGATGGTTGATTGGTGTAGTGGGTTGTAGTGTAGCAATGATGATTCAAAATAAATTCACAATGGATTTTATCTTCGTTTCTTTGTGTTGTTTACCTATTGTATATACAATGGTTTGTTTCCAGATTCCATTTCGTTTAAAATACGATGCCGAGAAGAGTAAGATTGCGACTATTTTATTAACAATTTGTATTTGTGTTATTTTTTCGATTGTTCCTTTAATTCAATTTAATTTAAGTATTATTGTGATTAGTATTGTGATGGTACTTGTTTTCATAGGATTATATAAAACAAGTTTTAATGTCATTAAAAATAAAGAATACTAGAAAGCTTTTATAGCTTTTTAGTATTCTTTTGTGCTATAATCATGAAGGAAGCACTGATTTAAAAAAGTTTTAAAAAAAATAAAAAAAATTTAAATTTATGCTTGCAAAGATGTTTACCTCATGGTATATTATTTAGGCACTAATTGATGCGCCCTTAGCTCAACTGGATAGAGCGTTTGACTACGGATCAAAAGGTTGTGGGTTCGATTCCTGCAGGGCGCGCCATCATCGGGATGTAGCACAGCTTGGTAGTGCACTTGATTTGGGATCAAGGGGTCGCAGGTTCAAATCCTGTCATCCCGACCATTATTTTATTTAATTCGGCTGGGTAGCTTAGTTGGCTAGAGCATCCGGTTCATACCCGGAAGGTCGTGAGTTCGAGTCTCACTCCAGCCACCAACGAGTTTAACTTGGACCCTTAGCTCAGTTGGTCAGAGCATCCGGCTCATAACCGGCGGGTCGTAGGTTCGAGTCCTACAGGGTCCACCAATTATACATATGCAGAAGTACCCAAGTGGCTGAAGGGTCCGGTCTTGAAAACCGGTAGGTCGTGCGAGCGGCGCCTGGGTTCGAATCCCAGCTTCTGCGCCATCTTAATTAATTCACATCGCGGGATAGAGCAGTCTGGTAGCTCGTCGGGCTCATAACCCGGAGGTCGTTGGTTCAAATCCTTCCCCCGCAACCAAATGGGCTCATAGCTCAGTTGGTAGAGCAAAGGACTGAAAATCCTTGTGTCGTTGGTTCGATTCCGACTGAGACCACCACTTATGAAAATGAGTCTTTATCACATTCGATAAAGGCTTTTTTTGTTTTCTGAGTGTTCAATCGGGAGTCTGTGTGAAAAGTATGATTTCTAGATTCAAATTAAGATGGATTTTTCCTTATTATTGAAAATAGATTTGCCCAACTTATTACTTCTTAATTAGGATTTTTTCGATGAAAAATCATTATGAAAATTCATGAAACAAAAATGAAAAAAATATTTGATATATTACTGGTATAAACGTATAATGAAAGCTGTTTTTAGGAG
>JAQYFP010000091.1 GCA_028723085.1 Erysipelotrichaceae bacterium
ACATTTTCTTCTTTAACAGCCTTTAATCCATTCAACAAAGAGACATATGGTTTATCCGATAGTCTTACATACATGCGATTATTCTCAGGCATGAAGTTTTCTAATTCTTCCATAGATAGACACTGAATAATCTGCTGGCAATCGTTGTCTTGATCAAAATAGGCAATAGAAGCATTTTTTCCAAACACTAAAGCTGAATACTTCATTTTAATCTTCCTTTTTTAAATCCTTAGGGTGCGTAATCTTAATATTTGATTCATCTCCTAAAACCATTTTGACTCTTACATCACTATACCATTCCACTAATTGAGCATCATCCGTACCAATACGTCCTTCTAGTTTGGCTTTTTCTTGACACGAACGAAGAAGTTCTGTTTTAAAACACTGTGGTGTCTGGGCATTATAAACCATTGAACGTGTTAATGTTTCTTGTACATATCCATCTACAACAATCTTAGATGTATCCACACTTGGAACCATCAATAAACAAGCATCTTCTTTTTCTAATGTTTGTTTTAAAGAATTTAATTGTTCTTTTTTCAAATAAGGACGTGCCCCATCATGAATAAAAACATATGGACTCTTTACTTTCTGAACCCCATTGTACACACTATCTTGTCTTGTTGCTCCTCCCGTAACAACCTCAATTTTATTTTCTCCTTTATATAGATTTTGTACTTGTTCTACTTCATCCATAGCACATACAATGATAATTTGTTTACAATCATTATCTTCTTTAAACAAAGACAAACAACGATCTAAAACCGTTTCTTGATCTGTTATATGATAAAAGACTTTATTATAATTTAATTTTGAGCGGCTACCTGATCCTGCAGCCATAATACATACACTGTAATTCATAGTATGCATATTATATCAGATATCAGGACAAAAAACTTCTGTTTCTAAAAACCACCGATCTCTTTCCCAGTATAAATTCCGAATTTGATTTCCAAATTGGCATTGATAACATTTTCCACAGCCTCCTGCTTCTGAAAATTTATTACAAACCTGTAGGACTCGATCCACTTTATATAATTTTTCTTTCCATTTCACATACATAGGAACGAGATTTCCGTTTTGTTCAATCATCGTTACTACATCAATATAATATTTAAACAACATAGCATCACCGCTTTGATTATAATTTATAAGCAACTTTTACGCAACTTTATTTTGTAATTGCATAAAAGTCGCAATCTGATACAATAAAAATATGAATATACAAGAAATTATCAACGAGTACAAAAGACAAACTCACGTCACCAATGAATTCATTGCCAAAGAAATCGGTGTCACAAAATCGACGGTATCAAGATGGTGCAATGGCCAAATCAAAAAAATAAATCCCGATACCTTAAAAAAGTTATCTGATTTATTAGGCTTAGACTTCGAACAAATGACAAGCATCGCTCAATTCACATTTGAAAAACCCATTCTAGGAACGGTGAAAGCTGGATATGGCCTATTTGCCGAAGAAAACATCGAAGGATATTTAGCAGTAAGTGAATCTGAATACCAACAAGGAGATTATTTTTTACGAGTAGAAGGAAATTCGATGATTGATGCCAAAATTCATGATCAAGATTTACTTTATGTAAAAGCAGTAAACGATGTAAATACGAACACAATTGCCATTGTATTAATCGAAAGAGAAGAAGTTACTGTTAAACGAGTAATCAAAAAGAAAGAGGGCCTTATTTTAGAAGCTGCAAACCCTTACATTGAATCAAGGACGTTCACATGGCAAGAAGTTGAAGAACTTCCGGTACAAATCATTGGCAAAGTAATTTACGCAAGAAGAAATTTTTAAGGTAAGTCCTAGGACAGCACAATTTTTTCAGGTTGTCTAGATTGTGTTTATACTTTTTTTCAGATATACTCATAGTACACGAAATAGAAATAGTTGAAGTGTCAACTATTTAAAAATAAAGTAAGGAGTGCCAAAAAATGAAAGTCATTAAACGAAGCGGTGAAGAAGTCCTTTTCGATGTCAAAAAAATTGAAAATGCGATTCGCAAAGCAAACAAAGCAACAACACATTCACAAATGAGTGAAGCCCAAATTTTAAACATTGCCAATACGGTATTACACAAATGTGAAGCATTAAGAAGAAGTCCTAATGTAGAAGAAATCCAAGACATGGTTGAAACAGAAATCATGCGTGAAAAATATTTCTCAGTTGCCCACAACTACATTACTTATCGATATGAACGTGCTTTAGTTCGTAAAGCCAATTCAACCGATAAACAAATTTTAAGTTTATTGGAACGCAACAACGAAGAAGTAAAACAAGAAAACTCTAACAAGAATCCTTTAGTCAACAGCGTACAAAGAGACTATATGGCAGGTGAAGTTTCTAAAGACATTACACGTCGTTTCCTTCTTCCTCAAGAAATTATCGATGCCCATGAAAATGGTTTAATCCATTTCCATGATTCTGATTACTTTGCTCAACATATGCACAATTGTTGTTTAGTAAACCTAGAAGATATGCTTCAAAATGGAACCGTTATTTCGGAAACAATGATTGAAAAACCACATAGTTTTTCTACTGCATGTAACGTTGCCACACAAATCATTGCCCAAGTTGCCAGCAGTCAATATGGAGGACAAAGTGTTACACTTTCTCATTTAGCTCCATTCGTGCAAGTATCTCGTGAAAAAGCTCGTCGTGAAGTAAAAGAAGAATTTGAATCATTAAATATGCCTTATGACGAAGAAAAAATCAATGCCATGGCAGAAATGAGAGTTCACCGTGAAATTGAAAAAGGTGTGCAAATGATCCAATACCAAGTCATCACTTTAATGACAACAAATGGACAAGCACCTTTCGTAACAGTTTTCATGTATTTAGATGAAGTAGAAGAAGGTCAAACTCGTGATGACTTAGCTTTAATCATTGAAGAAATGTTAAAACAAAGAATCAAAGGTGTTAAAAACGAAAAAGGAGTATGGATTACGCCTGCCTTCCCTAAATTAATTTATGTATTAGAAGAAGACAACATTCATGAAGATTCAAAATATTGGTATTTAACAGAATTGGCTGCTAAGTGTACAGCTAAACGTATGGTTCCTGACTATATTTCTGAAAAGAAAATGAAAGAATTAAAAGTCGATCAAAATGGAGATGGTCATTGTTACCCTTGCATGGGATGCCGTTCTTTCTTAACACCATACATTGATGAAAACGGTAAACCTAAATACTATGGACGCTTTAACCAAGGTGTTGTCACAATTAACTTAGTTGACGTGGCTTGTTCTTCTAAAGGAGTTATGGAAGATTTCTGGAAAATCTTAGATGAACGCTTAGATTTATGTTACGAAGCCTTGATGATTCGTCACAAACGTTTATTAGGTACACCAAGCGATGTTGCTCCTATTCTATGGCAAAACGGAGCCTTAGCTCGTTTAAAGAAAGGGGAACCAATTGATAAACTATTATTCAATGGATATTCAACTATTTCATTAGGATATGCTGGATTATGTGAATGTGTTCGCTACATGACAGGTGTACCTCACACAGATCCTGTAGGATGTGAATTTGGTCTAAAAGTTATGCAGTATTTAAATGATGCTTGTGCTAAATGGAAAGAAAAAGAACACATTGATTTCAGCTTATATGGAACACCAATGGAATCTACAACTTATAAATTTGCGAAATGTCTACAAGATCGTTTTGGTATTATTCCAAATGTAACAGATAAAAACTACATCACAAATAGTTACCATGTTCACGTAACTGAAAACATTAATGCTTTCGACAAATTGACTTTTGAAGCTCAATTCCAAAAATTATCACCTGGAGGTGCCATCAGTTATGTTGAAGTTCCAAACATGGAAAACAACATCGATGCTGTATTGGCAATCATTCAACATATTTATGACAATATCATGTATGCGGAATTAAACACTAAGAGTGATTACTGTCAAGCTTGTGGATACACAGGAGAAATCCAAATTGTGGAAGATGAAAACCATAAATTAGTTTGGGAATGTCCTTGTTGCCATAACCGTGATCAAGAAAAAATGAATGTTGCGCGTCGTACTTGTGGATACATTGGAACACAATTTTGGAACCAAGGTCGTACTCAAGAAATCAAAGAGCGTGTACTTCATCTATAGAAGGGGTAACCAAAATCTTTTGGGGTTTATCCAAAAACTTTTAGGGTGAACTTTTGGGGGATGAGAAAAATCAGACCCCAAAAGTTGATTTTTCAAAAATTAATAAGTACAAAATTAAGGACTTGCCAGAGCAGATAATTGTCT
>JAQYFP010000092.1 GCA_028723085.1 Erysipelotrichaceae bacterium
ATACATAATATAAAATAATAAATCAAAGATTCGGGGAGGAATTAATCCTGTTAGAATCAATAAAAATTCTAATACCCATAAATAAACGGGTAATAAACAAATATTTAAATCAATTAAAAACACAAATAAATGGTTTTCGTAATCTTCTTTATTCTTTTTTAATGAAATGGCTTTTTTATATCCGCCTTCTTTATATATTTTGGATTTCTTTTCAAAATAAGCCATTGATAAATCAACAAAACTATAATTTTTTTCCATATTCTTTATCCTTTTCATTTATTATAACAAATAAAATATATTTTCAAAAGGATATAGTCGATATTAAAAAAACTGTTCAAAACGAACAGTTTATTCTTCATATACATGAATACGAATGATTGCTCTTTGTAAAGCCAATTGCGCTCTTTTCATATCTGTATCAGAGTCTTTCTTCTCAATACGTTTACGAGCTCTTTCATACGCTTTTTTAGCTCTTTCAAGATCAATTTCGCCTTTTCCTTCAATCGCATCTGTTAAAAGTAATGCTTCATTGTTTTCAAAGTGAAGAAATCCACCTGACAAGGCATAATGATTTTTTTCACCATTTTCTTCTTCTAATACTAAATCATTAGGAACAATGGAAGCAAAGATAGGAATATGATTTGATAAAATTGTCATTTCCCCTTCTACGCTTTTAATATGAATACTTTTAACATCACGAGTTAAGTAATTTCCTTTTGGTGTTACAATCCTTAAAGAAATCATTATTGATCACCAGCCAACATTTCTGCTTTCTTAACAGCATCTTCAACGGTACCAACCATCATGAAAGCTTGTTCTGGTAAATCATCATAATCCCCTGCCAAAATCTTTTCAAAACTATCGATTGTATCTTCAAGAGGTACATATTTACCTGGAATACCACTGAATACTTCGGCAACATTAAATGGTTGTGACAAGAAGTTACGTACACGTCTTGCACGGTTAACGATCTTCTTATCGTCTTCACTTAATTCATCCATACCTAAAATAGCAATAATATCTTGAAGGTCTTTATATTTTTGAAGTAAATTTTGAACTCCACGGGCAACGTCATAATGTCTTTGTCCTACAACTAATGGATCCAAGATACGTGAACTTGATCCAAGTGGGTCAACAGCTGGGTAAATACCTAACGCTGCAATTTCACGATCCAATACCGTTTTAGCATCTAGATGTGTAAAGGCTGTTGCTGGAGCTGGGTCTGTTAAGTCATCGGCAGGTACATAAATAGCTTGTACAGATGTAATAGAACCATCTTTTGTAGAAGTAATACGTTCTTGTAGTTGTCCCATTTCTGTTGCCAATGTAGGTTGATATCCAACGGCACTAGGCATACGGCCTAAAAGGGCACTTACTTCTGAACCAGCTTGGGTAAAACGGAAAATATTGTCGATGAATAAAAGCACATCTTGGTGTTGTTCATCACGGAAGTTTTCAGCCATTGTAAGACCTGTTAAACCCACACGCATTCTTGCACCTGGTGATTCATTCATTTGTCCATAAACTAATACCGTTTTATCTAATACACCACTGTCTTTCATTTCGTGGTACATATCATTTCCTTCACGAGTTCGTTCTCCTACCCCAACAACAACGGATTTTCCACCGTGTTCTTTGGCAATATTATGAATTAACTCTTGAATCAATACGGTTTTACCAACACCGGCACCACCGAATAAACCGATTTTTCCACCTTTAACATATGGACATAATAAGTCGATAACTTTAATTCCTGTTTCTAGTGGAACACTTTCTGTACTTTGTTCATCAAATTTAGGGGCTTCACGATGAATTGGCATGTATTTAACATCATTCACTTCTCCTAATCCATCGATTGGTCTTCCTAAAACATTGAACATTCTTCCCAAAATGTTATCTCCAACCGGAGCTTGAATAGGAGCTCCTGTATCAATCGCATCCATTCCACGAGTTAAACCATCTGTAGGTCCCATGGCGATACAGCGAACACGGTCAGAACCAATTCCTTGGGCAACTTCCACAATTAATGATTCTTCATTTGGGCGTTTGATTTCAATGGCTGTCAACAAGTCAGGTAGTTTATCTTCGGCAAAAGCGATGTCGACAACAGGTCCAATAACCTGTACTACTTTTCCTATATTTTGACTCATTTTCTTCCTCCTTAGGAAACTGCATCTGAACCACCGACAATTTCAGTAATTTCTTGCGTAATTGCTGCTTGTCTTGCTTGGTTAAATGCGAATTCAAGATCATCTCGCAACTGTTGAGCATTATCGGTTGCGTTTTCCATTGCCATTCTTCGTGAAGCTTGTTCACTTGTCTTACTTTCAAGATAGCGTGAATACAAAGTTGATTTCAATATCATCGGAATGACATTAGCCATCATTTCTTCTTTGCTTGGCTCAAAAATCATCTGGGCATGTGATTTAGCTTCCACTTTTTCTTCTCGTTTAGAAACCGGTAAAATAGTTTCTAAAGTCGGAATAAATGACAAAGTATTTTTATAGTATGTGTATAAAATCTTTATACTTGATATTTCTTTATTAAGAAATTGATTTAATGCTTTTTGCATTTGCGTTGATAAAACAAGATAATCTTCATCTTCGTTTAAATCAACAAAACATTCTTCAAGAAGTAATTTTTGTGATTTAGCCCAAGCTGCTCCACGTGAACCAATCATAATAATGTGATCTTCTGGTTTTACTTCTTGTTGAATCATCTTTAAAACATTTGCGTTATATCCACCACAAAGTCCCATATCACTTGTGATTACAAACACACAAGCAGGTTTACCTTCGTTTTCATTTAAATAAACAGAATTATCTCCAATGGATTGTAAAACCAAAGTTAATAATTCTTGAAGGGCACTAGCATATACACGATTGTCCTCCATTAATTGTTTTTGTCTATTTAATTTACTACTCGCAACCAATTGCATGGCCTTAGTGATTTTTTTAGTAGAATCAACTGAACGAATACGAGCTTGAATGGCTTGTCTATTCTGCGCCATGTGCTTCCTCTATCGTCTTTTTAAATTCAATCGCATAGGCATCTAGTGCCACTTTCATTTGATTTTCTAAATCTGAATCCAATGCTCGTTTTTCTTCAATTTGATCAATAATATATGGATATTCTTTATGAATGAAAGACAATAATCCTTCTTCATATTTTCCAACATCTTCAACTGCTACTGGTCTTAAATATTTATTTTTAGCTGCATATAACACAACAACTTGTTCACTTACACGAAGTGGTGAATATTGTTTCTGAATTAACAATTGTGTTAAACGAGCACCATGGTCTAATACTCCTTTTGTTGTTGCATCTAAGTCAGATCCAAATTGAGCAAAAGCAGCCATTTCACGATATTGTGCTAATTCAAGTTTTAATGAACCAGAAACTTGTTTCATCGCTTTGATTTGGGCAGCCGAACCAACACGGCTAACACTTAATCCACTATCTACGGCTGGACGAATACCTTCGTTGAACATATCTGTTTTTAAGAAAATTTGTCCATCGGTAATAGAAATAACATTTGTTGGAATATAAGCAGAAATATCTCCGGCTTGTGTTTCAATGATTGGTAAAGCAGTTAATGAACCATTTCCATTTTCTTCATTTAAACGAGCAGCTCGTTCTAATAATCTTGAATGAAGATAGAAAACATCACCAGGATATGCTTCACGTCCAGGAGGACGTCTCAACAATAAAGACATTGTACGATAAGCAACCGCATGTTTTGATAAGTCATCGTATACGATCAAAACATCTTCTCCGTTTTCCATCCATTCTTCTCCAATTGCACATCCAGCATATGGAGCTAAGTATTGAAGTGGAGCTGCTTCTGATGCTGTTGCGACAACGATTGTTGTATAAGATAAAGCATCGTTTTGTTTTAATTTTTCAACAATTTGAGCAACTGTACTTGCTTTTTGACCAATGGCAACATAGATACATTTAACGTTTGTATCTTTTTGATTTAAAATGGTATCAATCGCAATTGCTGTTTTTCCTGTTTGACGGTCTCCGATAATTAATTCACGTTGACCACGACCAATTGGAATCATAGAATCAATGATTTTTAATCCTGTTTGTAAAGGCTCAGATACACTTTTACGTGTCATAACTCCTGGTGCCACACGTTCAACAGGACGTGTTTTTGTTGTATGAATTGGTCCTTTTCCGTCAATTGGTTGTCCTAAGGCATTAACGACACGTCCAATCATTTCATCCCCAACAGGAACTTCCACGATTTTTTCAGTACGTTTAACGATATCTCCTTCTTTAATATCAGGATTATCTCCCATTAAAACAACACCTACATGATCGTCTTCAAGGTTCATGACCATTCCATAAACATCATGTGGAAACAATAATAATTCCGACATCATGGCATTTTTTAATCCATATACAGTGGCAATTCCATCTCCGATACTTAAAACTGTTCCCGTTTCATTCATTTCTAAGTCTTGGTCGATATTTTGAATTTGGGCTTTGATCAATTTACTGATTTCAGCTGGATTTAAACTCATAGTATCACCTACATTTCTAATTTGTATTACTTAACTTTTCTTTTAAGTTATTAATACGAGATAACATTGAATTATCTAATACATAGTCTTTTGTACGCACACGAATTCCTGCAATTAATTCGGGATTCACGTTCGTTGTAATTTCAATGTTTTTATTTAATTTTGATTCAATCACTTTTTTAATGTCTTCTATTGTTTCTTGTGTTAATGGCATAGCACTTTCCACATAAACACTTTCAATGTTTTGGCTTTCCTTATATACTTCAACATATGCTTCATATAACTCAGGAATAAATCCAATTAAATCGTGTTCAACCATAACAAGTAAAAAACGATATAAAAGTGAATCTAATTTGTTTTCAAATAAATTTGAAATCCATTCTCTTTTTTGTTCGCGAGTAATTTTAGGATGACGCAAAGCCAATCGAAAATCTTTATTTTCATTCCAGATAGAAGATAATTCCTTCAAACTATCCATATAATCTTTTTCTTTGCCTTGCGAACTAGCCAATTCAAATAAAGCCATACTGTAGGGTTTATAAGAAGTTACCATTTGGCATCACCTGCTTGGTCAATGAAATCCTGAACAAATTGTTTTTGAATTTCTTCATTCATTTCTTTTTGCACTAATTGCTTAGCCGCTTCAAGGGCAACATCACTAATGGCTTCTCGCATTTCTTTTTGCGCATTTCTCTTATCTCGTTCAATTTCTTCTTGAGCCTTTTTCTTAATGTGTTCTGCTTGGTTATTCGCATCTTTGATGATTTCGTCTTTTTGTTCTTCCGCTCTAACTTTAGCAGACTCAATAATTGAATGAGCTTCTTTTCCAACATCTTTTAACTTAGCATCATATGCTTCTTTTTCACTTAATGCTTCTTGTTTTAATTGTTTGGAAGCATCAATGTTTTCTTGAATAAAGTCTTGTCTTTTTTGCATGAATGCAACGATTTTATCCCAGAAAAAATGTTTCGCAACAATAATAATCAAGCTTGTAGAAATTAATACTAAAACAACATCGGTTAATGAGATACGCAAATAGTTATCAATATTAAAATTTATCATAACCGATTATCTCCATTTTTATCCTTTAACGAAAATTAATAGGATAGCGATAACCAATGCATAAATACCAGTTGTTTCAGCTAAGGCGATACCTAGTACCATGATTGATTGAATTTTTGATGATGCATCAGGATTACGGCTAACCCCTTCAGCACCTTTACTTGCGGCAATACCTTGTCCAATACCAGGACCTAAACCTGCGATCATGGCAATACCGGCACCTAAACAAGCCATCCCTTTTACGAAAAATTCATTAAACATAACCTTTTTCCTCCTTTTTTTATTCTTCCGTTGCCACTTGTTGTCCTAAGAAGAACGAAGCCAACGTAAAGAAAATATACGTCTGAATTAAACCCGAGAAGATATCAAAATATGCATGTAAGAAAGGTGTTACAACTAATCCAATCACTCCAATTGGAAGAAGTGACTTAATCAAAGTGTACACAAGCATAGTAATAATCGTTCCCGCTAAAATATTTCCAAATAAACGCATTGTCAATGACAAAGGGAGAGCAATTTCTCCAATAACATTTAGTGGAAATAAAAAGAACATTGGTTCACAAAGCTCTTTAAAACGAGCTTTAGCACCTGCTTTTCGAATCCCGTGATACTGAATCATCAAAAAAGCACAAATAGCCAATGTCGCATTAAAGCTTACATTACTAGTTGGATTTTGAAGTCCCAATAACCCAGTTAAATTCGCAGCACCCATCATCAAAATTAATGTTCCAAACACCGGTAAATAATGCATCGTAGTTTCTTTTAAGTTACCTTTGCACACCATATTTACAATGTTGTAACACTCTTCTGCGATGTATACGATTCCTTTTGGTGCTTGAGTTGGATCTGCTTTTTCAATCTTTTTCCCAGCCACAATAAAGAAAACTGCGAATACAATGCATAAAACAAACCAAACAAGAATTGATTGCGGAATCTCTAAATCAAAAGAGCCCAAATGTAAGACTAAAGTACTGATTTGATCTTCCATTATGCATCCTCCTTTTCTATTGCTGTATATATTAATAATGATGCCTTATGACACATTATTCCAGCCAAAACCGATAAAATAGGAATTCCTCTAAAGGCACTAACAGCTAATACAACTCCATAAAATAAATAACGGAAAGTATAAGAAGTAATTCCTTGTTTTTTTGCCTTGTTTTCATCTGGATTTAAGTTTTTAGCCATCTTGATAATCATACGAAAACCAATTAAAGCACACATACACCCAATCCAAATTCCTAAAAAGGCATTGAATCCAAAAAAAATCCAGATAAAAACCGATGCAATTAAAGTAACTATCAAAGATATTTTTTCTACTTTACTTTGAAATTCTTTCATTCCTTATTCCTCGTCTTTTTCATCAACAAGTAAAAACACCCGAAAATAGAATAAACAATTCCTACACATATAAAAATAGGCGTTGTATTAAAGTAAGAATCAATTAAGTATACAATACCAGCAAAAACTAGTAAACTTATTAACAACGCTCCTGAAAAATTACTTGGTTTCATACTTCACATTTTATCAAAAAAAATATTAGATAACAACGAAAACCAAAGTGGCACATTGCCTTATTTGTTTCCAAAAGAATGCCAAGTTCTTTGTGGCATTGCCTCTATGGAAAATTGTATAGGAACATTATTTTCTGACAAAGTATCTAAAAATACTTGTTTAGCTAATGTTGGCGTATTACAATCATCTGAAATATGAGCTAATACAACTTCTTTGGTTTCATCTGAAACCAAGTGGCAAAGCCATCTAGAAGCATCCACATTATTCATATGCCCAACATCCGATGAAATTCTTTGTTTCAAAAACATAGGACGATTGGATTTCATTAAAGCATCCATATCGTGATTGCTCTCAAAAATATAATATGTCGCATCTTTTAATAACTTAGCCTGACGATTCGGAATATAGCCAGTATCCGTAATATAAACTAATTTTTCATTGTCATTGTAGATCACAAAACCAATGGTATGACTTGCATCGTGTGATAATGCAATCACATGAATCGAAAAATCACCGATTTCAAGAACTTCTCCTGGTTCAATAATCGTGTGATCTACATCTAAATCACAATACGAATACGTAGGAATGGAATCAAATAATTTAATTTGGGATATATGGTCTGAATGCGAATGTGTAATCAATAAAGCATCTGTATCTTTAATATTTGCCTCGGCCATTCTAAAATGATCCATTAAATATTTTTTAGTCGATCCACAGTCAATCACAAGTTGTGTTGACTTCGATCGGATTAAACAACAATTCCCCTTAGAACCACTACAAAATAAATCAATTTTCATAGATATTATCTCCATTGCTGGTTGCTAAGTTAGTAAAACGAGAAATTGATTTTTCAAAAGCCAATTGAATATCCCCGATACTCCCATTACGATGCTTGGCAAGAGACAAGTCAACTACTTCTGTTTCATCTTGTTCTTGTTTATCTTTTTCATAATACGCTTCACGATATAAAAACATTACGATATCGGCATCCTGTTCGATTGACCCTGATTCACGTAAATCCGATAGTTGTGGTTTATGATCCGAACGTTCTTCAACTTTACGCGATAACTGAGAAAGGGCAATAACTGGACAATCCAACTCTTTTGCCAATATTTTTAAGTTACGAGAAATATCACTAACCTCTTGTTGACGTGAATCCGCACGCGTTCCTGTAATTAACTGTAAGTAGTCAATTACAACTAAAGACAATGAACCATTTTCTGCTCTTAGTTTACGACACTTTGAAAAAATCTGACTGACTTTAATACTACTTGTATCATCAATATAGATTTTTCTTTCTCCTAGACGTGTTCCGGCATTATTAATACGATTCATTTCCTCGTTATTTAAATTACCGTCGCGTAATTTATTCGCAAATACTTGTGATTCACAACTCATTAAACGTTTCATCAAACTGTCGGAAGGCATTTCCAGTGAGAAAATCGCAACCGCTCCATCATTTCGTTTCGCTACTTGATTCGCAAAATTCAATGCCAAAGCTGATTTTCCCATGGCAGGACGTGCCGCTAAAATAATTAAATCTCCTCGTTGGAATCCATTGGTCATTTTATCAAGATCTGTAAACCCTGTTTGAATTCCTGTCACTCCTTTATGAAGACGTAATTCTTTTAATTCTTCTATTACACGCGAAACAATTAATTGACTTGATTCAAATTCTTCTCCACGACGATGGCGCGTGACATCCATAATAGAACGTTCGGCATCATCTAAAACAGTATCAATGTCATCACTTGATTCATAACAATTTTGTCCAATGCGATCGGCTGTATAAATCAATTGACGAAGTTGGGCTTTATTTTTAATGGTTTCAATATAACTTTTAGTATTGGCAGCACTTACAGCACTGTCCGCTAAACGAATAATGTAATCCGCTCCTCCAGCACTATCTAAATCATTTTTATCTGTTAAACGCGTAATCAAGGTATTTAAATCAATGATTCTACTTCCTTGAAAGATTTCCATCATTGTTTGATAGATTTTTTGATGAGAAGGTAAATAAAATTCATCATCTCTTAAATCCATTTCCTGACAGTCTTGCATAACAGTAGGATAAATTAAAATAGAACCTAGAAGAGCTTGTTCCATTGGTTGACTATTAGGAAGTTCTCTTGCCATAGTCTACCCCTTAGCTGAAACGTGAACCGTAATTTCTCCCCATACAATTCCGTGATATAAATCAACTTTTACTTTTGTTGTTCCTAAAGAACAAATAGCTTCATCCATTTTAATTTTACGTTTATCTACTTTAATTCCTTTACGATTTAAAGCTTCAAAAATTTGTTTTGAAGAAATAGAACCAAATACTTGTCCTTCTTTTCCTGCATTTAAGCTAAATTCAAGGCGAACAGAAGCAAGTTGCTTACTTACTTCAATGGCTTGTTCCTTTAATTTTTCTTCTTCCAATGCTTTTTCTTCTAATTGTTTTTCTAATACTTTTTCAGAGCCTTTTGTATACGCAACCGCTAATTTATTTTTAATTAAATAATTACGAGCATATCCATCACTCACTTCTAAAACTTCATCTTTTTTTCCTAATTTTTTAACATCTTTAAGCAAAATTACCTTCATCATAAACCTCCTTAAGTACTTTGCACAATTGTTCTCTTGCTTGAGAAATTGTACAATCTTTTATTTTAGCAGCAGCCGCACTAAAGT
>JAQYFP010000093.1 GCA_028723085.1 Erysipelotrichaceae bacterium
AAAACCAACTTAAATTTAAACGCAAAAACGAAATTAGCTAATGTATTTGGTGGATTCAACCAAAGCATGGCTTTCGCTGCTTAATTAATAGTCGAAACAGACTTGCAGCCCCTTTTAAGAATTTCGCTTTCTTATTCTTAAATGTGAGTTAAGGCAAAGAAGATAAGTTGAACCTTAGACCAGAGGGAATACCGACAATTAAACGGTCAATTTGAATGATCACTTTTTGTTCATCTAGCCATTCAAATTATAAGATGAAATAAGCTGTAAACGTTGTCTCGTGGGACTTTGTTTAGACAGGAGTTCGATTCTCCTCATCTCCACCAGGGTATATACAAGTGTCGGTATCGAAAAGGTATCGGCATTTTTTATATTAGGGTTATCAGTAAAAATAATCTATAATATAACTATACAAATTGTTTCTATAATAATTATTTTATTGTCTTCAAAAGGATTAGCGCATGGTTATATCTATTCTTACTTAATTATTGAATATTGTTCTTATAAAGGATAAATATCGAAAAATAATTGAAAAAAGGATTTAAGCGTGCTAAATAAATCTTCATATATTCTTTTATTTTTATTGATTTGGTAATATTTAAAGCGCAAAAAAACATCGCCGAAGCGATGCTTTAAGATTTACTAAATGTAAACTTTACTTAAATAAATTTGAAAGTTTCTGCCAAAAAGTTAATTCTTCTTCAACTACAGGTTCCGTGTCAACTTCTTCAGGAATTTCAATCTCTCCCGTTTGAATCACAAATTGTAGAGATTTAACATTTTTATTTTTTTCGGAAACGAAAGATGAAGTAGATACATCTTTTCCAGTGGCCGAAGAAATCATAGAATCAATTTCATTGTTCACTTCTGTTTCACTACCACTTGCCTCAGACACAAATTTGTTTGTTCCATTCTTTAATGTAGTGGTACCATCAAAGAGTTCTTTTACACCATCATTTAAATCACCTACGGAAGTTTTTAAGGTACCAACATTCTCATATAAACTATCCATATTTAATTTTAAAGAATTTGCACCATTTGCGGCGTTACTTACTGCAGAAGTATATTGCTTTAGTCCATCATAAAATAGACTAAAATTGTCAAGTTGACCTTTTAATTCCGCAACACTTGCAGCAGCAGAACTACTAGCACTGACAGCGGCGGTAATTTGATCAGTTACACTTTCTGATTTCATCATTTGTTCAATATAAGCTGATTTAATTTGTTCTTTTTGATCATTTGTTAAAGATTGAAGAGCACCCGCTTTAATTTGAGCCTTTTGATCATCAGTTAGATTACCAGCAGCAGAAACAATGATTTGTTGTTTTTGTTCATCTGTCATATTCGCAACCGCTTGTGAGACTAATGCTTGTCCATCACTTGTCTGTAAGTAAGTAAGAGCTTGTTCTTGTGAATATCCATTTGCGATAAGTTGATCTAGAACAGCTTGCGCGCTAACTTGAGCATACAATGTATTTGCTTGTGATTGCATATAAGAAATATAAATGGCATCTATATTTTGTTCTATATATCCGGTATAGATTTCATTAGTACTTGCATTTACTTGCGCTGTTACTTCGGCAAGTGCTTTGTTATAGGCTATATTATAAACGCTATCGGCATCCATAGTTTTCATAAGATTACTTAAAACAGTTGCATAGTTTTCAGGAGTAAGAGTTACAGTCTGTAAGTTATTCTTTGATAATTCGGTATTTAATACTTTTTCAGATGCAGAGCATAGTCCAGAGAAAGCACTATAAGCTCCATTAAGTAGCTCACTATTCTTTTTTGTGATTTCTGAAAGACCGTTTGATAAATCCGTGACGCCATTGTTTAGTTCGCCAACGCCTGTATATAATTCACCAACTTTTTCATTCAAAGTATTTGTGCCATCATATAATGCTTTGGTACCATCGTTTAATTCGTTTGCTCCATCATCAAGGTCACTGACAGCACCGATGATTTCGTTGATTTTATCTTGAATTTCGGAATCATCAATATCAATGGCAAGATTTAAGCGGACACCGTTAATGGCAATTTTACTCATTTCAAAGTTTGTAACATCGGCATTAATTTCAACATTTGCACCTTCATTTGGCAAAATCGTATACGTAACTTGTTTATCACTACCAACATCAGCTATTGTTGCCCCATCAGCTACGATATTATTACACTTCTTTGTGTCAAATGTAAAAGAAGTCTGTAATGCATATCCTTCAAAGAAATTACCAGTACATTTTTTATTTTCGGTAATTTTCATTTTGATTTTTAAAGCCCCACTTTTACCAGCCAATTCAGAGGCAGAATATTCCTTTCCATCGATAAAATAACGAATGGAAATGTTCCAAGGCATGACATTGCTTTTAAGTTTTCCTTCATAATAAAGTCTTCCAGCATCGGCATCAATCGTTACTGTATCATGTGAATAATCAATTTTATCGGTTGTGGTCATATTTCGTAAAGTTTCATATCTACCATAATCAATTATTTGACCATCTGAATCAAGATCAAAAATATTGACTACATTTATTTCTTTTACTGAACCATCATCATTCAAATTGATATATACAACCTCTTCTTTAGGAGTATTTTCACTTGATGCAAATGCAGAAAAAGAGAAAATACCTACTACTAATAATGCTGCAAGGAGCATTGATACGATTTTTTTTGTGTTTTTCATTATGCTTCATCCTTTCTATTTAATCTTTTCTTATGCATAACAAGTCCATCAAATAAATACAAAAGTCCTGGTAAAACGAATAAAACAATGGCTAATGAGAATAAGGCACCTCTACCAATGAATATACCTAGCTGTGCAAGCAATTGATTTGATGACATCCATCCAAGTAGAAATCCTACAACAGTTAGTACACTACCAGAGGTCATAATAGATACAAAGGTATCGGAAATAGTTTGTACAATTGCATCCTTTTTACCAAGTGTTTCACGGTTTTCTTTGTAACGGTCGGTCATAAGAATGGCATAGTCAACGGTTGCACCTAGTTGAATGGAGCTTATGATCAAATATGCCAAATAATATATTGGTGAACCCATAAAATATGGAACACTTAAATTCAACCAAATTGCGGTTTCAATACTTAGTACAAGAATGAACGGAACAAATAGTGATTTAAGAGATAACATTAGTACCGCAAATACTGCGCAAATAGAAACTGAATTAACAAGCACCATGTCAGCAGTAATTGTTTTCTTCAAATCATAGGTACTAACTCCTTCACCAGCAAGATAGTTTTCGCTTGGATAATATTTATCAGCTACATTTCGTATTTTCTCAACAAGAGCAAATGTTTCTTCGCCTTCATAGGGAACATCTACCGATAAGACCATACGACTATAATTATCACTTTCTAATAAAGATAATGTATCTTCATCTAAGTAAGCATATGGAACTTCAGCTCCTGCAACATCTACATAAGAAATAATGCTTGTGATTTGAGGTATTGTATGCAATTCGTCGGAAAGCTTGGTTTCCTTTGCCAAATTTCCTTTTGGGACAAGTAATACATAAGTATCACCTTTACCAAAAACATCTTCAATTGTGTCGGTATCTTTACCATATTGTGTATTAGCACCAAGTATTTCAGAAGAACCGTACAAATATTCATTCGCATTGGATCCAAGACAAGAAGGAATAATTAATATAGCAAAGATACAAACCATAGAAAGTGTTATTTTTTGTATTACTTTTCCTAATCCTTTAAATGACGGTAGAAAAGAACGATGTCTTGTTTTATCAAGTAGTTTATATGTGTACAGAATTAATGATGGCATAAATATAAATACCGTTATTAGACTGATTGCCACGCCTTTTGCTAATGCAAGACCAAGGTCGGCTCCTAAATTAAACTGCATCAAAACAAGGGCAAGGAAACCGATAACAGTGGTCAAACCACTTGATGCAATTGAGGATGTCGATTTACAAAGGGCATCCACCATTGCCTCTTTTTCATTTGAATTTGTTTTTCGGCATTCTTCAAAGCGACGCAATAAAAATACAGAATAGTCCAACGAAACGGCGAGTTGTAAAACACTTCCAGCGGCATTGGTAACAAATGAAATTTCACCAAATATAAGGTTACTTCCGTTATTTAGAATAATCGCCACACCAAGTCCTACAAGAACAATAATTGGTTCAAACCATGAATTAGTTGTCAATAATAGAACCAACAAAACAAACAGAACAGCGATAACGGTAATTTTCATGATTTCGGAAACTGTATTGGTTGTAACATCAGCTGTGGAAACAGCGCTACCTGTTAAAGCGTTTTTGTCACCGATAATGGAACGAATTTCGGCAACAGCTTCGATTCGTTTATTTTCCTCAAGTGTAAGTGTGAATAAAGCGGCATTGTTTTTGTAATAGCTTTCTACAGTAGCAGAATCCAATGTATCAAGAGGAACTGTGATATCTACAGTATCATCTAGCCAAGTGACTTCGCTTACACCATCAATAGCTTCTAGCTTGTCTTTGTATTCTAAAGCTTCGGGAATCGTAACATCCTTTATCATTACACGGGCATTGGGAATACCACCATCAAATTCTTCTTCCATAACATTAATAGATACAGTGGATTTTGTGTTTTCCGGAAGATAATCCGTTATGTCGTAATTAACACCAACCAGCCGACTACAAAATAAAGAAATCACAAACAAAGTTAAGAAAAGAGTCAGGATGAATTTCTTGTGGTTTAATATACTTTCATAAAATTTTTTCATTCAATGTTCTCCTCCTTTTAGTGTTTTATCTTCTGTTATAAAATGAATATCTTTCAAGAAAAAACACTCATAATAAATCTTGGATAATAGAATATATTTCAAGCATGGTTATGTTTTGATACATACAATTGGTATGACAGAAATCATTTTGTTCATAGATTCAACCCCTCTAAATTTAACTTCTCAATAGTTTAGCGCTGGTTTTAAAGGCATACAATGGTCAAATCAGGTGCTTTTGTGGGATTTTAGACACATAAGATGCATCTGGTAAATAAGTTTTCTACACAAATGTTACTATATTGACCATTGAATATTTTGATGGACAAGTGTGTAATAAAGGTCGGAGGTTTTATAATGAAACACGAAATAAATACATATCATACAAAAAGAGCTCTTGCTGATTCTTTGAAGAAACTTATGAAACAGAAGCCTTTTTCCAAAATTACTGTCAGCGAACTAGCAGCTGATTGTGGCGTAAATCGAAAGACTTTTTATTATTATTTTGAAGATATATATTCCTTACTTAAATGGATGTTTGAAGAAGATGCCATTGAGGTTGTTAAACACTTTGACTTATTGATTGATTACGAACAAGCTATTCGTTTTGTAATGAAATACGTTGATGAAAACGACTATATTATCAGTTGTGCCTATGATTCCATTGGAAGAGATGAAATTAAACGTTTTTTCTATACCGATTTTATTGGTATCGTTACATCCGTCATAGATGAAGCAGAAACAAACTTTGAGACAAAGTTAGACCCTGATTTTAAAGTTTATATCGCAAAGTTTTATACCGAAGCAATTTCAGGTATGTTGATTGATTGGGTGAAAGAAAAAGATCGCCATGACAGAGAAAAAGTAGTTGGGTATTTGACAACAATTATTGGTATTGCCCTTGAAAGCATGAAGTTACACAACAAAAATGAAAATAGCGGTAATGAAAAAATATAAATTTTTTCTTGCCGCTAAATGTTATACGATTAATATATATAATCCTAGTTATGCAATATTAAAGTGATTTTTTTATGGGCATTAACTTTGTTCTATGTAATACCAACATAATACTAGGAATTAAAGCTAATTGAAGAATGATACCAGGAATTGAATTAAGTATTGCTTGTGTTATAAATAAAGATAAAGTAAAACCATTATCACCTAATCCTAACAATACTACTTCCACTAATCCCCATACTAGTCTTCCAACTATCATTGCGATGATTATAGATTTGTACAATGATTTAATACACTTCCAATTTTGTTTCTCATAGACAAAGCCTGCCACAAAACCATAGGTCGCTAATTCAAAAGCCATAGCTATACCAATAGGATATAATATCGGCATTCCAAATAATTCAAATCGAAGAAAAGGTAAAATAAATCCAATAACCATTCCATATTTCCATCCACAAATTAAACTACATAAAAATACGGGTAAATGCATAGGAAGAAGCATATTGCCAAATTGTTGTAGTTGACCTGTAAAGAAAGGTAATATAATTCCTAATGCGATAAACATAGACGATAAAGTTATTTTTTTAGTTGAACTCATTGAGGTCACATCCTTTTTATACTATTAAATCATAATTAAAAATAATATTGAACAAATAAAAAATATCCCATAAAATATAAAGGGATATTCTCACTTGAGAATAACGGTGAAATTATGAAAGATCAATACAATCGAAATATTAACTATATGCGTATATCACTAACGGATCGATGTAACTATACATGTTTCTATTGTCGTAAAGACTATAACGAACACTTTAAACATGAAGATATATTAAGTTATGAAGAAATATTAAATATCTGCAAATGTGCCATACAATTAGGAATTACCAATTTCAAAATTACAGGAGGAGAGCCTTGTATTCGTAAAGGCTACATTGACTTTATTTCTCAATTAAAACAATTACCTGTTACCAGTGTTACTTTGACAACGAATGGATCATTATTAAATCACTTTGACTTAGATCGATTAAAAGAAATTGGCATTGATGGCATTAACTTTTCTATTGATACCCTAAATGAAATAGAATACGAACAAATATGTGGACAAAATAAATTGGCTCTTGTTTTAGACAATTTATACTATGCCTCAAAAATAGGAATTCCCTGTAAAGTGAATTGTGTAGTCGATGAAAAGTTCAATGAAGATAAATTTAAAATGATGCTTTCTTTAATTAAAGAAGAAAACATTCACTTACGCTTTATTGAAATGATGCCAATGAAATATGCAGACGCAAACAAAAAGATGGAACTATGTTATGAATTACTAAGAAAATATGAAGCTGAACAAGTGGATATTCATCTAGGAAATGGACCCGCTCATTACTATAAAATAAAAGGATATCAAGGCTATATCGGAATTATTGAAGCGATTCATGGTAAGTTTTGTTGTTCATGTAATCGCGTAAGACTGACAAGTTTAGGATTTTTAAAGCTTTGTTTGTTTCATAGAGATGGCTTAGATTTAAAACCATATTTAAAAGATGAAAAGACATTGTTAGAAAAAATGTCAGAAATCATTTATTTAAAACCACAAGCTCATAACTTTGAAAACGAACATTCGACAACCATTATGAATGAAGTAGGAGGATAAAGAATGGAATTTAGTCATTTTGATGAAAAAGGGAATGCGATTATGGTCGATGTTTCCCAAAAAGAAGATACCAAAAGAACGGCTATTGCCAAAGGAACCATTATTACAGGAAAAGAAATTATTTCTAAAATTCAAGAAGCATCGATACAAAAAGGAGATGTTTTATCGGTTAGTCGTATTGCTGGAATTATGGGTGCTAAAAAAACAAGCGAATTGATTCCATTGTGTCATCCTTTAATGTTGTCAAAGATTACCATTGATTTTGAAGTCTTTGATACATCTATCGATGTGTATTGCACTGTTTCTAATGTTGGGAAAACAGGTGTAGAAATGGAAGCTTTAACGGGTGTAAATGTTGCCCTATTAACAATCTATGATATGTGTAAAGCCATTTCTAAAAATATGGAAATTACTAATATTCATTTAGTATCAAAAAGCGGTGGAAAAAGTGGAGAATATGTATGGAACAAAGAGTAAAGGCAATTTGTATAAGTGATAAAAAAGGAGTGGAAAAACATCCTGTTAGTCAAATAGAAATTTTAGAAGACTATGGACTGAAAGACGATGCTCATGCTGGTAAATGGCACAGACAAGTGAGTTTATTGTCTTATGAAACAAGAGAACAATTCAATCAAGAAGGTGGAAACGTAATAGATGGTGCCTTTGGAGAAAATTTATTAGTCTCAGGAATTGATTTTCCTTCTTTAAAAGTAGGAACCCAAATTCTTATTGGTGAAGTCGTTTTAGAAATTACCCAAATTGGTAAAAGCTGTCACTCTCATTGTGCCATTTATCATCGCGTAGGAAAATGCATTATGCCAACTAATGGTGTATTCGCAAAAGTTTTACACGGTGGAATAGTAAAAGTAGAAGATGAAGTGATTGTTAAGGCTCAAGAAGATAATCGTTTACGTGTTGCGATATTAACGATGAGTGATAAAGCAAGTATTGGAAAACGAATTGATGAAAGTGGACCATTGATTCAAAAAATTATGGAAGAAAATGGATATCTTGTCACAAGTTTAAACGTAATTCCTGATGATTTTGATGAAATTGTTTCCCAATTAATTAATTTAAGTGATCGCTGTCAAAATGATTTGATTTTGACAACAGGAGGAACGGGATTAAGTGCTCGTGATGTGACTCCAGAGGCAACTTTGAAAGTTATGACACGCAATGTACCTGGAATCAGTGAAGCATTACGCTATGAATCTATGAAAATTACACCAAAGGCTATGCTTTCAAGAGGAGTGAGCGTACAAAGAAATAATACCTTGATTATTAACTTACCAGGAAGTCCCAAAGCCGTAAAAGAAAACTTAGATATTTTATTACCGGCTTTAAAACACGGCCTAGAAATAATGACAGGAAGGAGTAGTGAATGTGCTAGAAAACATTGATTTATCTCCTCTATGGATTTCTTTAAAAAGTTCATCGATTACGATTTGTTTTACTTTTGTTTTAGGAATACTAGCTGCCTGGTTTGTGATATCAACGCAAAGAAAATGGTTGAAAATACTAATAGACGGATTATTTACTCTTCCATTAGTGTTACCACCAACGGTTATGGGATTCTTTCTATTATTGGTGTTTGGTGTCAATCAACCCGTAGGAAAATTAGTATTCAATCTCTTTGGTGTGCGCATTGCCTTTAGCTTTAGTGCAACAGTGATTGCCTCATTCTTTATTAGTTTTCCGTTGATGTATCGATCGACTCGTTCGGCTTTTGAACAAGTGGACCCGGATTTAATATCCGCTGCTAGAACACTAGGAATGAGTGAATTTCAAATACTTATTAAAGTCATTATACCCAATGCCATTACCGGTTTAGTATCAGGAACTATACTTGCCTTTGCTCGTGGTTTAGGAGAATTTGGAGCTACGGCCATGTTAGCAGGGAATATCATCGGAAAGACAAGAACGCTTCCTTTAGCGGTATATAGCGATGTCATGAGTGGAGATATGGAAAGTGCATCGATTTATGTATTTATCATTGTTGTGATTTGTTTTGTATTAGTCATTGCCTTAAATCTATATCAATTCTTTGTGAAAAAGAAAAGAGGTTATTCATGTTAGAAGTACAAATTTATAAAAAGCTCCATGACTATGATTTAAACGTTAATTTCAAAGTAGAAAATGGTATTCAAGGTTTTATGGGAAGTAGTGGATCTGGAAAAAGTATGACTTTGAAATGTATTGCGGGGATTGAAAAACCTGATAAAGGAAGAATTGTATTAGATGGAAATGTTTTATATGACTCAGATTTAAAAATAAATGTTCCCATTCAAAAACGAAACATTGGCTTTAGTTTTCAAAACTACGCCCTATTTGAAAATATGACCATATTTGAAAATGTCGCATGTCCTCTAAAAGCTCGTAAAGAAAAATACGAAGAAAAAGTAGAAACAATATTAACACAACTCCATATTGATCATCTAAAAAATCGATATCCTAGACAATTGTCGGGTGGAGAAAGACAAAGAGTTGCTCTAGCTCGTATTATGGTTTATCATCCTTCTTTAATTTTATTAGATGAGCCATTTAGTGCGTTAGACGAAGATTTAAAAGAAGATTTATTAAAAGAAATGAAACAAGAACTACTAGGTATGAATGTTCCGGTTTTATTTGTATCACATTCTCGCTATGAAATTGAGACAATGTGTTCTAGTTATATCAAAATAAATAAAGGGAAAATAATATGAAAAAGATTTTATTAAGTTTATGTATGTTTTTAAGTTTATGTGCATGTAGTCCTAAACAAGAAGAAGTAACGATTACTCTTGCCGCTGCAGCAAGTTTAGAAAATGCCTTTGAAGAAGAAATCATTCCTGCCATTGAAGAACTATATCCAAATGTCACAATTGAAGGTGTATATGACAGTAGTGGAAAACTACAAATGCAGATTGAGTCAGGATTAAATGCTGATATTTTCTTTAGTGCAGCTACCAAACAAATGAATACTTTAGTAGATGAAGACTATATTCAAAAAGATCATGTTGTGAATTTATTAGAAAATAAATTAGTTTTAATTAAAGGAAAAGGTAGTCAATGTGATGTAACAGAGTTATCAAATATTCAAAACGCAGATATGATTGCTCTAGGAGATAGTGAAATTGTTCCAGCGGGTCAATATGCTAAGGAAGCCTTAACAAATCTAAATGTATGGGATGCGATTCAAAATAAAGTTAGTTTTGCCAGCAATGTTACCGAAGTTTTAAGTTGGGTAGAAAGTGGCAGTGCTCAAGTGGGAATTGTGTATAAAACCGATGCGATTTCTAGTGATAAAATTGAAATTATTGAAGAATGTGATTCATCTTTACTACAATCACCTGTTATTTATCCAGTTGCCTCTTTAAATGATAATGAAATGACAAAAAAAGTATTGGATTATATTTGTAGTCAAGATGCTCTAGATGTATTTAGAAAGTATGGATTTAATGTATATGAAGAAAATTAAAGTAGAAGATGCCATTGGACAAGTCCTATGCCATGATATGACACAAATTATCAAAGATGTGAGTAAAGATGCTAAATTTAGAAAAGGGCACATAGTTCAAGAAGAAGACATTCCTATTTTATTATCAATGGGAAAAGAAACTGTTTATGTATGGGAAAACGATGAAACCATGATGCATGAAAACGAAGCGGCTGAGGTTTTATGTTCACTTTGTTTAAATGAAAACATGAAACGAAGTGAAGTAAAAGAAGGAAAAATTGAAATTTGTAGTACCATTGATGGTTTATTTAAAATTCAAAGTGATAAATTAAGACAAGTCAATCACTTAGGTGAAATGATGATTGCCACACGTCATAGTAATACAGTCGTTCATCCCAATGATAAATTAGCTGGAATGCGTATTATTCCTTTAGTAATCAAAAAAGAAAAAATGGAACCAGTACAAAGAATAGAAGGACCTATTTTTGAAATTAAACCATTTCAAATTAAAAAAGCTGCCATTATCACAACAGGATCGGAAGTCTATAAAGGAAGAATCAAAGATACCTTTACTCCCGTTTTAATTGATAAATTAAAGGAATACAATGTGTCTGTTATGTATCATAAAATCTGTGATGACAACGATGAAATGGTAACCCAAGCTATTTTAGAAGCAATTCATCAAGGAGCACAATTTGTACTTTGTACCGGAGGAATGAGTGTGGACCCCGATGATAAAACACCATTAGCCATTAAAAATACCGGAGCGAATATTATTACTTATGGAGCACCAGTTTTACCAGGTGCAATGTTTTTACTATCATATTTAAAGGATGTACCCATTGTTGGTTTACCAGGATGTGTTATGTATGCCAAACGAACAATCTTTGACATTATGCTTCCAAGAATCTTAGCTAAAGATGAAATTAAAAAAGAAGAAATATATGATTTAGGAGAAGGTGGATTGTGCTTAAATTGTAAAGTTTGTACATATCCAAACTGTGGTTTTGGGAAATGAAGTATAAAATAAAGGTACAAGTATTTCAAAATGAACCATCGTATGGAAAAGGAGTCGCTCAATTAATGAGACTCTGTGATGAATACGGGTCTTTATCAGCGGCTTATAAAAAAATGGGAATGTCCAATTCCAAGGCATGGAAAATCTTAAAAAGAGCGGAAGAAGATTTAGGCTTTGAATTAATTGAAAGAACTGTGGGTGGTGTACATGGAGGAAAAAGTGTATTAACACCTAAAGGAAAAGAATTCTTAGAAAAATACGATGAATTTGAAAAAAGAGTAGAAGCATACGCAAATACTTGTTTTGAGGAGATATTTCATGAATGAAGTCATGATTATAACATTTTCAAGTTTAAATGATGCCCTAGATGTGGAAGCTATATGTGATCAAGGACGCTTAATTCCTACGCCAAGTATTGTCAGGGCGGGATGTGGAATGTGTTTTATGAGTGAAATCTTAGATGAAGCGTATTGGATTGATTATTTCACAAAGAATCATTTAAAATATGAAAATATGAAGAAGGTGATTTTTTGATTTATTGTAAAAGTGGAGGATGTTCTGCTAAATTGGGAGCAAAAAAATTAAGTCACATTTTATCAAAAATCGATATTTATCGCGATGAAAACTTATTATCCGGTTTTGATCACAATGAAGATGCGGCAGTTTATAAAATCGATGATGAAAAAGCATTGGTATCCACTTTGGATTTTTTTCCACCTATGGTAACAGACCCATATGTATTTGGACAAATCGCAGCATGTAATGCCTTAAGTGATATTTATGCCATGAATGCCACACCTGTTACGGCATTAAATATTGTTTGTTTCCCTGAAAATGAAGACTTAAATATTTTAGGAAAAATCATTGAAGGAGGAAATGACAAACTAAAAGAAGCTCATGTTGCTTTAGCGGGTGGACATTCTATTCGTGATGACTCTATTAAATATGGTTTAAGTGTAACGGGAATTGTGAATGTAGATCAAGTAAAAAACAATAACGGGGTACAAGAAAATGACGTGTTATTATTGACAAAAAAACTAGGAGCCGGGCTTACTCTTAATGCTCTTCGTTTAGATGATTGTCGTAAAGAGATGCAAGAAGAAGTGATTAAGAGTATGACAACTCTTAATAAATATGCCGCTGATATTTTTAAAAAATATGATATTCATGCCATGACCGATGTAACAGGATTTGGTTTATTAGTTCATTTAAATGAAATGTTAGATGGAAAATATAGTGCGATATTAGATAGTTCATCGATTCCATATTTTGAAGATTGTTTAGAATACGTGGATCAATTCTATTTAACAGGGGCAGCCCAAAATAATCGCAATCGCATGGAAGGAAAAGTTGAATTTGAAGTAAAAAACTTTGCCTTAGAGGAAATCTTATTTGATCCTCAAACAAGTGGAGGCTTACTTGTTAGTGTTCCAGAAAATCAAGTTGAAAAGATTGTGAATGAATTTAAAGAAAAGAACTATCCAATTTATAAAATTGGAAAAATCAGTGAATTAAAAGAAAAAAGTGTATATGTGAGGTAAGAAAAAATGGAAATTATTGATGCAAGAGGATTGGAATGTCCACTTCCCGTGGTAAAGACAAAAGAAGCTTTGAAAAAAGAAAGTGCCGTTAAAACAATTGTTGACAATGAAATTGCGGTTCAAAACTTAAAGAAATTTGCCCAAGTAAAAGGATATCAATACGAAGTCAATCAAGAAGATAAAGATTTTAGTGTTGTGTTATATCAAGGAGAAAAACCAGTAGAAACAACGGAAGAAAAAAATAAGGATGTCGTTGTATTTTCAAGTAATGTGATGGGTTCAAACAAAGAATTAGGAGCTATCTTAATGAAAGCTTTTATCTTTGCGTTAACGAAACAAGATAGTTTACCAAGTCAAATGATTTTCTATAACGAAGGTGTTTTATTAACTTCTAATGATAGTGAAATGTTAAAAGACATTCAATGGTTAGAATCACAAGGAGTAGAAGTCGTTAGTTGTGGAACTTGTTTAGATTTCTTCCATAAAAAGGAAGAATTAAAAGTAGGAAGTGTCACAAACATGTATGACATTGTGGAAAGAATGGAAAAGGCCACAAAGATTATTAAACCATAGACTATGGAAAATTTAGTTGTTGTTCGTGGTGGTGGAGATTTAGCCACTGGTACGATTTATAAATTAGTCAAATCAGGATTTAATGTCCTTGTATTAGAAACAAAAAATCCAAGTGCGATTCGTATTAATGTATCATTTTGTCAAGCTGTTTATGATGGCTATAAACAAGTAGAAGATATGGAATGTGTATTGTGTTCATCAATTGAACAAGCACAAGATGTTATGAAACAGCGAAAAGTTGCGATGATGATTGATGAACAAGGAACATGTATAAAACAATTAAAACCAGAAATTGTGGTAGATGCCATCTTGGCAAAAAAGAACTTAGGAACCACAAAAGATATGGCACCCTTTACCATTGGACTAGGACCTGGATTTGAAGCAGGTGTAGATGTGGATTGTGTCATTGAAACCAAGCGAGGACATAACTTAGGAAGAGTTATTTATCAAGGTTGTGCCATTGAAAATACAGGAATTCCGGGTGTGATTCAAGGATATGGCAAAGAACGTGTGATTCACTCACCTTGTGAAGGAATTGTTCATACCCATAATAAAATTACGGATATCGTAAAAAAAGGAGATGTCATTGCTCATGTGAATGATACTCCGGTATTGGCAAGTATGGATGGTTTATTACGAGGCATGATCCATGATGGATATTATGTTACGAAAGGATTTAAAATGGCGGATATTGACCCAAGAATTGATGAATACAATAATTGTTTCACAATTTCCGATAAGGCAAGATGCATTGCTGGTGGGGTATTAGAAGCCATACTACATTATAGGAGTATGCAATGATTTATTTTGATCAAAGTGCTACGAGTTATCCTAAATTAGATTGTGTAAAAGAAGCTGTACAAGCTTCTTTTCAAATACCAGGAAATGCCAATCGTAGTATTAATATTGATATGTCACGAAACATTCATAGAGCTAGAAAAACAATTCAAACATTCTTTAACTGTGATCACGTGATTTTTAATAGTGGCTGCACGGAAAGTTTAAATACCGTTATCTTTGGTTTATGTAAACCTGAAGACCATGTCATTACCACATATGCTGAACATAACAGTGTATTGCGTCCTTTATATGCTTCTAAAGTGAATGTATCGATTGTAGAACACAATCAGATATTAGAATCCATTCAAGAAAATACTAAGATGATTGTATTGTCACAGTGTTCTAATGTGACAGGAGAAATCTATCCATTAAAAGAAATAGGACAATACGCAAAAAATCACAATATTATTTTAGTTGTAGATGCAGCCCAAAGTGCAGGTCATATTCCCATTGATATGAAAGAAGAAAACATTGATATTCTTTGTTTTAGTGGGCATAAAGGACTACAAGGATTAAGTGGAATTGGTGGGATTTGTATCAATGGTGAATTTGATATCAAACCATTAAAATACGGTGGAACTGGAATGGATTCTTATAATACATTAGAAAATTAATACACCAATGTTGATAAAAAACACCAATCGAAGCACATTTTATTTTATATTGTACAACATTGGTGTTTTAATTTTATTGAACTAACACATCTCTGTATGGATAAAAGTATATTGGTTCAT
>JAQYFP010000094.1 GCA_028723085.1 Erysipelotrichaceae bacterium
TTCGCTTCTTCAACTGTTAAACCTGTAAATTCTGCAGAATTAATTAACTTGCAACCTTTACCAAGATAATCTTGCTTTTCAAATGCACACTTTGATACATCTCTACCTTCAATAACTTGAATCATATCAATATTGTGAGCAACAGCATATTCAAAGTCACGTTGATCATGACATGGAACAGCCATAACAGCTCCAGTACCATAGTTTGCCAAAACAAAGTCACCAATAAATACTTCAACTTCTCTACCATTTACTGGGTTAATTGCCTTAATTCCTTCCAAACGACAACCAGATTTACCTTTATTTAATTCAGTACGGTCCATATCTGATTTTGAAATTGTTTCTTGAATATATGCTTTTACTTCTTCTTGGTTTTTGATACGAGGCATTAATTCTTGAACTAAATCACCATCTGGTGCTAGAACCATGAAAGTAATACCATAAATTGTTTCAATACAAGTCGTAAAGATTGAGAATTTTCCTCCGCCAACAATTTGGAATTCAACTTCAACCCCTGTAGAACGACCAATCCAATTTCTTTGCATTTCTTTTGTTGATTCAGGCCAGTCAATTTCATCAAGACCTTCTAACAATCTTTCGGCAAATGCTGGTTGATCAATACATAGTTGTTTCATATTTTTACGAACAACTGGATATCCTCCACGTTCACTCTTTCCATCGATTACTTCATCATTGGATAAAACAGTTCCTAATTCTTCACACCAGTTTACAGGCATATCAACATATTTAGCATATCCATCTTCGTATAATTGTTTGAAAATCCATTGTGTCCAATGATAAAATTCAGGATCACTTGTGGCAATCATACGACTCCAGTCGTAATCAAATCCTAATTCTTTTAATTGTTTAGTAAAGTATTCAATATTTTCTTGTGTGAATCCGTTAGGATTATTTCCTGTTTGAACAGCGTATTGTTCAGCTGGCAGTCCAAAAGAATCATATCCCATAGGATGCAATACATTATATCCTTGCATACGTTTCATACGAGAAACAATATCCGTTGCTGTATATCCTTCTGGATGCCCGGCATGAAGTCCAACCCCAGAAGGATAAGGGAACATATCTAATGCATAGAATTTAGGCTTACTAAAATCCCATACATCTGTTTTAAATGTTTCATTATCTTCCCAGTATTTCTGCCATTTTTTTTCAATTTCTTGATGATTATACATGTTTCCTCCTAAATAAAAAAACGCCCTATCTAAGGACGTTATAAACGCGGTACCACCTTAGTTTTCCGATTGGAACACTTTTATTCTTTTATCGCAAGAATTACGGGTAACATTACTTACCAACTCCTTAGCAAGTTCAACATTTCCTCTGTACAATTTCCACCAACCATTGTCTCTCTAAGCAGATTTCATGTTTACTACTCTAATTCATCGTCTACATGTACCATTTTACCGTTTTTTTTTTACTAGTCAACGATTTTAAAGATTTCAAGACCAGAAATTGACATTTCGTCGTAATATATATGGTATTCTAATCCTTCATATATACACTGAATATAAGTATCACAATCTTTTAAAATTGTTTTCTTATCATTTACTTCTACTTCTTTTTTTAAAATTAATTGACTGGAATCAAAATTACATTCTCTTATCATTGTATTATTTTCTATAATTGCTTTAGCATGAGAAATAATTGCCAAATCAATCATTGATTGTTTATTGCACTTCATGAGTTCTACAGATTGCATGCACAAAACACTTATATAACTAACACACTGTATCAACAGAAATAATACAATTAATGACATATATAAAGAATATCCATTAACTGATTTGTGAATTATATTCTTTTTCATCATAAATCCACCTTAAATAAATTTGATGATCAATTTCATAAAAATAAGCATCTTCTATATGTTCCATCCAAATTACATATCCATCTCTTTGTACTAGACGATGATTATCATATTCTAAATATATTTCTTTATGATTTTCAATCAAATGTAAACGCCCCTCATCAACATATACATCAGAACTAATCGCACATTTTTGACGCAATTGTAAAATAGCATATTGATTTTGATGTGATGAATCAAATATCAAGATTTTTTTAGTCACATCTAACATCATAATACACAACAAAGATACAATCGCAACTATCAATAACGAAAGCAAAGAATCAATCAGTGTAAAACCATTTCTTTTCGATTTTTTCATTAATTATTAAATCCTCTTGTTGCTTCAAAACATGTACACAAGACAAAATGAGTTGCGCACAAATCGTAACAATAAATAAAGACAATAATGCCTCATTTAAGCTAAAACCATTATTCATATCGTACTCTTCCCGAACCTAATTGATAAATTAATTTCATTTGTTTATTTTCTTCATAACACGATAACGTTAAAGCTTTTGATATATTTCCATTTTCATTGTAATGAAACGAAACTGGTGTACACGAAATATTAGAAGGATAATCTACACTATACTCATCAAAAAGCGCATTATGTTTGTTGATAGTCACATTTACTTCTTGTTTTGTTTCAAATGCTTTTTGTTGCATTGTTATAGAATAAGCCATCATTTGTTTCATAAACATTGTCAATGAACTTTTGGGTTTTTGAATAGGAATAGAAAACATACACACAATCAACAAAACAAACAACATTTCTACAATTGTAAATCCATTATGAACTTTGTGCTTGTCCATCTATTATTACTATCTCCTTTCCATTTGGACATTTCTGTTGTCCGTCTTTTAAATATCCTTCATCAATTAATTGTTCTACCGTTATAGGTGTTTCATCTTCATTTATTTCATAAAGTAATATTTGACTATTCACAATTTCAATAAGTGCTTGGCATCCTTTAGATCGAATAATCGTTTCTTTTTGCTGTATATTTGGAAGCGTAATCAACAACAATATAACCATAATCAATAACACAATCATCATTTCTAGAATCGTAAACGCATTTTTTTTCATTTTCTCACCTACATTCCACTCAGCATATTCAACGGATACAACATAACTTGATATACATATATCGCAATCATACCAACACATGCATAAGAAAAAATTTGTATTCCAGTTGTTGCCTTTTGTATAATTCGTTTTATTTTTAAACTCGTTTGTTGTGCATAAACTTTTAATAATTCAGATAAACTCGCATTTAAAGAACCCGTTTGAAAGTATTTTATAAAGTCTTTATCGAGAAATTCATTTTCATTTAAGATTGAAATGATATTTTGACCTTTTTTTAATCCATTAAATATATCTTCACTTATTAATCTTATAAAAGAAGAATTTAAAGTATGAAGATATTCAAAACAAGTTTTAGTAGTTAAACCAGTATCAATCACATTTGCGAGTAAAAAACTAAATTGATGTGTCACAATCATTTTCATAAATTGAGATTTTTTTATAAGAATAGATAAAGAATTGGTTTTATATAGAATCAAACACAAAGAACTAAGAACAATTAGAAAAAAGAAAATTAAATAAAAAATATATTTCATAATGAATAATACGTTAACATCACTTTGATTGGTATTCATAAATTCCATATAAGGTAAAATCGCATCATTAAGAAATAAAATCATCACAAAACAAAATATAAAAATAAATAAAGGATATATCATTTTCTTGAAACAATCTTGTATTAAACCATCACTATTTTCAACCATATAAAACGTATTTTTTAGACTATCTTTAATCGATAAAAAAGATGAATAAAACTTAAAATATTGATTAAACCGCTTATTCTTAAACAAAAATATTTCCGATAATGGTTTACCTTGTTGCAGTTGTTTTAAGATGGCTTCATGATTACGAAAACATAATTCAATCATCATTGTAATACTGATACCATGATCTAAAAGACAATAAAATTGTTGAATTTCATTATCATAAATCAAACAAGTCGTATTCAGCTTGCTGGTCAATGATAAGTCCGTCATCAAGATTTTTTTTAATTTTTCTTTTAAGTGTTGAAAATTGGTTTTCATATTTTCTGTTTTTAATGACGAACTCAAGATTTTCTTTTGATAAAACTTCATAAACACACTCCTTTCCATAGATTGAATTATATAGACGACAAGAAACAATAGAAGTTAAAACCATTTCAAGTTCTTTCAAAGGCAATCCAAAATCAATAAGCCTATTTATTGTTTCGATTCCATTTTTCGCATGTATCGTAGTAAATACCAAGTGCCCGGTTAAACACGCTCTTAAAACCATTTTAGCAGTGTATGAATTTCTTGTTTCTCCTATGAATATAACATCTGGATCATGTCGTAATAATTCTTCAATTCCTTTTTCGTATGTAAAGCCTTGTTGCTCATTGATTTGTAATTGCAGATATTTTTCGTCTCTTATTTCAATAGGATCTTCTAAGCTTACTACTTTATGAAGTCCTCTAACACTTATTTCATGTAAAATTGCATGAAGACTTGTCGTTTTTCCTGAACCCGTTGGTCCACTAAAAATAATCAAACCACTTCTTTTATTCACAAATGAATAAAAATCTGCAATTGTTTTTTGATCATGACATAACTGTTCAATAGTTAAGTTTTGTTTTTGATTTAAAATTCTTAGAACCCCAGTTTGAATGGATAAATTAATAATGACACTAAAACGACAGGATATCGAATTGATTTCAAATTGAGAACTTTGTGGAAGAAAGGGATTTGTTAAATGAAAATTAGCTTTAAATTTTAGATATTCAAAGAAATTTTCATTCCATATATCTTGTATAATCGTTTCTAATCCTTTTTCCGTTCGAAAGGTAATATCTAAGTGATGATTTTTTAATACGAAATGAATATCAGTGCATTTCTTTTCAAGAGCAAATTGAATTAAGTCTTTTAATAATTGTTCCATATTATATAATTCGAAAAAAAATTAAAAAACGCAAAATAAATTTAAAAAAAATGCATACTTCATCATTATTTTTGATAAAGTATGCATTTTAATATTAAAGATATGGATTTTCTCTTTTTTCTTCATCAAGAGTTGATAAAGGTCCATGTCCAGGTAAAACATGATAATTTAGTTTTAAAGCCTTTAATTTGTTTATTGATTCTTTCATTTGTGTATAAGAACCCGTTGGTAAATCAGTTCTTCCAATGGAACCCTTAAACAAAACATCTCCTGTAATCAATAGACTTCCAATGATAAATACAGTTGAACCTACAGAATGACCAGGACAATAAATTGCTTCCACTTCAAAATTACCTATTCTTTGTTTTCCTTCTAAAATTGCTTTTGGTTGAGCATTAGATGTAATTGGATACATAAACAAAGAAGATGAATTTAAAGATGCGTCTTGTAAAAATGAAAATTCATTAGGATTACAATAAACATCACATGAAACAATTTTTAATAATTTATCTAATCCATTAATATGATCAAAATGTGCATGCGTCAATAAAATGGCATCAACAACACATTTTTCTTGTTCCATAATAGCTTCAATATCAAAGCTATCTCCTGGATCAACAATTAAAGCATGATTGTTTTCAATGATTATATAACAATTTGCTTGTACCGGTCCTAATGTTCTTGTGATAACTTTCATGGGCATATACTAAAAAAGACCACTTCTGGTCTTTCTTATTTTTTCTCCTTATGATCAGTTTTTTGATTACATTTAGGACAATATTTTTTAATCACCATTTTATCTGGATGTTTCTTCTTGTTTCTTGTACCGATGTAGTTTTCATTACCACAAACAGAACATTTAAAAGTGATACGATCTCTCATGGTCTGACCTCCTTACATATTGCCTAAGTATTTTACCATAAGAACCATTTATTGTGCAAGAACTATTGTGGATACAATTGAAAATATTTTTCTAAAACTCTTTTAGTAACTGTATCTGTACAAATGTTTTCGGATACATCTTGTGTGTTAATTGAACTTGTAGGGGCAACACAAGCAAATGAAACCTTTGGATTTTCATAAGGTGCATATCCTACAAACGCTGCAGTTGTCCAATCTCCTACTTCTGCAGTACCTGTTTTTCCCGCTACACTCGGTGTCATTTCCGATAATCCTTTACCACAATATCCTTCACTTACACAAGCTCTAAATCCTTGTTGAACACGATTTAAGTATTCAGCTGATTTAGGTTCATCTAATTTATTACGAAGTTCAACTTCATATGTTTCTACAACTTGCGTACTATTAACTTCTGTAGCATATGAATAAAATCTTGGTTTATATGTATAACCCGTAGTCGCAATAGTCGAAGTATATTCCAATAATTGAACTGGTGTATACATATCATATTGCCCAATCGAATAGTTTAAAAGCATACCAGCTAAAACATTTACAGATTGATAACCAGCAACCTCCCCAGGAACATCAATTCCCGTGACATTTCCTAAACCAAAACTTGTATAATAGTTTCTCATTAAGTTTAAAGTTCCTGGAACATCATTAACTTGTAAAGGTTTTCCTTCTGTATAAACACCATTTGCCAAACGAATCGCAATATTAAACATGTAAACGTTACTAGAAACTTGTAAAGCAGTTATGTCATTTACAGGACCATGATCTTTATACGATGCGAATTCTTTACCCGCAATGTTCATAACTTTATCGACAATGACCTCGCCAGGTTGAATAACACCTTCCATCAATCCCATATAAACTGTTGCGCCTTTTATACTTGAACCAGGATTGACAAGGGATGTATAGTTTCCAGATGCATAATATGTCATTTCCTTGGAATCTAAATCCATTTGATACCCTGATAAAGCCAGCATTGAACCATCATTGGGATTCATCATACACATAAATAAACTTTGGAAGTTTTCTCTTCGTTCTGTTCCTCCATATTCTTGAAGTACACTTTTTAAAGTTTCATCAAGTGTTTGTTGTAAATCAATATCAATAGACAAATGAATATCATATCCTTTTACAGCACTTCTAACGACTTCTTTATGAGCAAGTCCGTTAGAATCATAGGTAATAATTGACTCCTCACTTGTTCCAGCTAATAAATCATTATATTGAAATTCCAAGCCACTTTTTCCTACTGAAGCATTGGGTTGGAATCCTTTTTGAATATAATAATCATAATAATTTTCAGGTAATCCTTGCGTACTTGTAGAAACAGAACCAAGGACATCCGACAAACTTTCACCATATGGATATTCTCGTTTCCATCCTCCAAAGTCAACATCAAATCCTGGGAACTCAGTTTTATGTTCAACTAAGTAGGAAACCGAATCATCATCCACATCTTCCAAAACAACGTTTTCTTGTCCTGTTGAAGCGTTGGCAATCATACGTTGATAAATAACACAAACTTTTAGTTCCGTGTCACTCATTTCTTTTAAGTTAGATTCTTTGATGCGATTATACAACAATCCATAGCGGACAGATTCCGCACTGGAACCCCAGCTTCCATTTAAATATTGTTCTTTTTCCTTATCTGTCAACAAATCATTTCCAGCATACTTTTCATCGCCATAATCAAAATTTAATGTACGATATGTGATAAAAGCCTCTTTTTTATCTCGATCCGTTAACTCATCTTCATTAAGTCCAAATACTTCCACAATACGTTGAGCATACAAAAGATAATCGTCAATTCCCATATTTTGCGGAGATGTATATGTGATATTGTGAGAAACAACTGTTTTCGCTAATACCTTTCCGTTACAATCATAAATTTCACCACGTGGTGCACTTACATATTGTCGAATGGAAGTATAATCATCTTTCTTTTCTACATAACTATCGTGTTGAATAATCTGAATAGTGAATAATCTACCAACAATAACAGTGAAACAACCAACAATGACCAAAGCCAAAACCAATATTCTTTGAGAAATGATAGCACTTATATTCTTTTTAACTTTTTGTTTTCTAAACTTTTTGATAACCATTCCCCCTATACTCCTTTTATTATACATAAAAATATGAAAATTGCGATTTTTCTTTATGAGAGTATAATAAAATTGAAGAAAGGAAAACAATATGAAACGTACTGAAACACGACAAGTATATGTAAAAAACTTGCCATTAGGAAAAAATAATAAAATATACATTCAATCAATGTGTAATGTACCCACTAAAAATGTTGACCAAGTTGTTGAACAAATTCTTAATTTAGAAGCCATGGGATGTGAAATCATCCGTGTAAGCTGCTTAGATTTTGAAGATGCGAGTGCCATTAAACAAATCCAAAAACAAATTCATATTCCGTTGGTTGCTGACATTCACTTTGATTATAAACTTGCCTTGGCATGTATTGATGCCGGTGCAGATAAAATTCGTTTAAATCCCGGTAATATCGGATCTAAGGAAAATGTAAAAAAAGTTGTAGAAGCTTGTAAAGAACATCATATTCCAATCCGTATTGGTATAAACAGTGGTTCTCTTGAAAAAAATATTCACGAAAAATATGGAAAACCAACTGCTGAAGGAATGATTGAAAGTGCCAAACGTCATGTTCAAATTCTTGAAGAATGTGGGTTTTATGACACAGTTCTTTCTTTTAAATCAAGTGATCCATTATTATGCATCGAAGCTTACCGCTTAGCATCGCAAACTTTTAATTATCCATTGCATCTAGGTGTAACTGAAGCGGGTACCACAATGACAAGTGCCATTAAGAGTTCGCTTGCCCTTGGTACTTTATTGAATGAAGGCATTGGAAATACAATTCGAATCAGTGTAAATGGATCTCCAGAAAAGGAAATTCCAATTGTAAAAGAATTGTTAAAAGATTGTCGGTTAATTGATAATGTTCCCAATTTGATTGCTTGTCCTACTTGTGGTCGTACCCAATGGGACATGGAACCCGCTGTTAATGAAATTGAAAAATATCTTCAAACCGTAAATAAAAACATTACTGTTGCTATTATGGGATGTGCCGTTAATGGACCGGGTGAAGCAAAACACGCTGACATTGCCATTGCAGGTGGAAAAAAAGAAGGTCTTTTAATTAAAAAAGGTGAAATCATTGAAAAACTTCCTCAAGATAAAATTGTTGAACGTTTAAAAAAGGAAATTGACTTACTTTAGTCAATTTCCTTTAATTTTTGTATTTCTTCTTTATATGGTGCTTTACCATCGATATAAGGAGTTTCAAGAATCATACATTTTCCATCTAATTTTTCATGGTGAACTATTTTATATAAAGAGTCAAATCCTATATGACCTTTTCCAATGTTTTCATGACGATCTTTATGAGCTCCACGCTCATTTTTAGAATCATTCACATGAACAACTAATAATCGATCAAGACCAATAATAGCATCAAATTCATTTAAAACCGTATCAAAATCACTTACATCATATCCTGCATCATGAATGTGACAAGTGTCCAAACAAACACCTAAACGATCATTTTTTTCAACATGAGAAATTATGTACTGAAGCTGTTCAAAACTTGAACCAAGTTCGCTTCCCTTTCCAGCCATCGTTTCTAATGCGATTCTAACTGAAGTATCATCATCTTTTAACACTTCATTTAATCCATTCACAATACTATCCAATCCGGCTTCTATTCCTGCATTTACGTGTGAACCAGGATGTAATACAAGAATAGTAGAACCAATAGCTTCCACTCTTTTTAATTCATTTTTTAAAAAAGATACTCCAAATTCATATGTCTCTGGTTTAAGAGTATTGGCTATATTAATAATGTAAGGTGCATGTATAATGACATTTTCACTTTTAAAATGATTTTCTTCCATTAATCTTTTAGCTTGCACAATATTTAGTTTTTCAACATCAACTCGTTTAGAGTTACTAGGAGGCCCTGTATAAACCATACAAGCATTTGCTCCATATTGAAGAGCTTCTTGAATTGAGCCTTCTAAATATTTAGGTGCTTTCATTGATACATGACATCCTAAATACAACATTATTGTTTCTCCTTTTGTTTTTGGATAGCACGTTCTTTCTTTTGACGTTTAATATCATTTTTAATCATTTCACGTCTTTTTTTCTTTTTCATGCGTTCAATTTCTTCGTTTTGACGTTTTTCATAATTAGGTTTAACTTTTGTCTTCTTATTTTTTATTTTCTTGATATCTTGTTCAAAGGGATTTTCTTTTTTTGTTTGTTTTTTTGGTTTCACATCTACAATTTGATGATTACGTATATCTTTAGATTCAAAGTGAATTCCTTTTTTCTCTAAAGACTTAATTGCACTTTGATCTTTTTCTTGATATAAAGCAATGCATACCCCATCACGATCTACTCGACCTGTTCTACCAGCACGGTGAACATAGAAATTTAAATCTTTCGGGAATCCACATGAAATAACATGAGTAATTCCTTCTAAGTCAATTCCACGACTTGCAACATCGCTAGCAACAATATAACTTTTCTTTTGACTTTGAATTTCTTTAATTGCTTTATATCTTTCTCTTGATTCTAAACCACCATGAAGTTCAACTAATTGATAATTGTGTTCTCTTAAAAAAGTTGCGATTTCACTTGCTTCTTTAGTTGTATTAGCAAAAATCAAACATACATAAGGATTAATGCATGGAAGCACATCTAATAAACGTTCTTTATAGCTTTTGTGCTTACAAGAAATTAAAATATGCTGTACATCACTTTGATAATCTTCATCTGTTGAAATTTGGATAATTTCAGGATTATACAAATATTTTTTCAAGAACGGTTGAAGGCCTTGTGGCACTGTTGCCGAAAAAACCATTAACTGAATTTTTTTATCCATATGAGATAAAATCATGTCAATATCTTCAAGGAAACCAAATTCTAATGTCATATCAGTTTCATCGATAATCATAATTTTTGCGGTATCCAAACGAAGTACATTTTCTTCAATGAATAAATCTTTCATTCGTCCTGGTGTACCAATAACAATTTGAGCTTGAATATTTGCCGTTGTTCTTTCCATTCCACCAGTAATTAGTTTTACCTTAACATTAAATGCATCACTAATTTTTTTACATCTTTCATATAATTGATAGGCTAACTCACGAGTAGGTGCAAAAATAACAGCTTGGACTTCATCGCTTTCTAAATCAATTTTATTAAAAATAGACATAAAAAACGCATGACTCTTACCCGAACCTGTACTTGAAATTCCAATTAAATCACGATTAGGATTGCTTCGTTCAACTACTGCTTTTTGAATAGGAGTTAATTCTTTAAAATGTTCAATCTCCATTATTTTTTGAATTCGATTCATGATAAACCTCCTTTTTTTTTATTAAATCAAACATCAATTCAATTGACAATCAAAATTAAATTTATATCATAATACTATGAAACAATTTACCATTCAAATGTTAGAACCACAAGGATATTGCGGTGGTGTTCTTAAAGCTATTCAAATTGCGAAAAATTGTCGCTTAGAAAATCAATCCGAACACATCACAATCCTTGGAAATCTTGTGCATAATAAATATGTACAAGAAGCGCTACAATATCATAACATAGAAACAGTCGATGTCAAAAACAAATCGCGTTTAGAATTATTAGATTTAATTGATTCAGGAATCGTGATTTTTACAGCACATGGTGTTAGTTCTGCCGTGTTTGAAAAAGCAAGAAAGAAAGGATTAAAAATTATCGATGCGACTTGTCCATTTGTATCGCAAACCCAAAAAATTGTAAAAGAATATTTAGAACAAGATTTTATTGTTTTTTATATTGGCAAGAAAAACCATCCTGAAGCACAGGCTATTTATGAAGGAAATGCGAATGTATATTTAATAGAATCCACTCAAGATATTCCCTCTATTAATTCTTCAAAAATATTTGTGACAAATCAAACAACAATGTCAATTTTGGATATCCAAAATATATTTGATGAAATTTCAAAAAAATATCCAACATGCATCATCCACGATGAAATATGTAATGCGACACGGATTCGTCAACAAGCTATCTTAAACTTGAAAAACCAAGGCATTGATACACTTATCGTTGTAGGAGACCCAACAAGCAATAACACGAGTCAATTAGCTAATATTGGTAAAATTGCTGGTATCCCACAAGTCATCAAAGCTCAAAGCGTGAATGATATTGATTTAGATAGTATAAAAAATCATGCTCATATTGCAATCACATCAGGAGCTAGTACTCCTTCTTATTTAACGAATATGATTTATGATTATTTGAATAATCAAGGAGAAAAAGAAAAAATACGCATTGAGAATATTCTCTAGCGTATTTCATCAATTGCGTTTAATCGCTCTTCGATTTTCAATCGTTTATCACTTGGCATTGAATTATATATTCTTTGCCATTTTTTTGTCTCTTCGTCTATAAATTGTGAGAAAACATCATCTCTTTGAACATTTAGTCCATAATAATATTCTGAATTCGATAAAGTATACGAACTACCATCATATTCTAAATAAATCACGGAATAGAAATGCTCATCGTATATTACTTTTTCTTTGATGATTTTGTACCCATTTTGGGAAGCAAACAAACGAAACGATTCAACATCTTTATGTGGAGAACAAATTAATTTCATTCCCGGTTTTAATTTTTTTCCTGTTAAAATATCAATAATTGTAGAAGCACCCATACCTGCAATAACAATAATATCAACATCTTCTTTTAAATAATCAATACCATTCATTAATTCACATTCAATTTGATTTTCTAAATGATACTTTTGAATGGTTTGTGATGCATTTTCTAAAGGTCCCTTAGCAACATCACAAGCATAAGCTTTCCTAACTTTATTCTGTAAAATTGATTCAATGCATACATATCCATGGTCACAGCCAATATCTGCTAAAACAGTTCCATCAATCCAATCAACAATGGCTTGTAGTCGATTCGAAATCATTTAATGAAATCCTTTAATCGTTTTGAACGATTTGGGTTTTTTAATTTTCGAAGTGCTTTAGCTTCAATTTGACGAATTCTTTCCCTAGTAACATTGAACTCTTTTCCAACTTCTTCCAAAGTTCTAGTTCGCCCATCTTCCAAACCAAAACGAAGACGAAGAACTTTTTCTTCTCTTTCTGTTAACCCACATAATGCATTATCAATTTCATCTTTCAACAATTGATTATTTGTATATTCTCCAGGTGAAACCGTAATTTTATCTTCAATGAAATCACCTAGATGAGAATCATCTTCTTCACCAATAGGTGTTTCTAATGAAACAGGATCCAAACTGATTTTTTGAATTTCACGTACTTTACTAGGAGTAATATTCCCCATCTTTTCAGCTATTTCTTCAGGCGTTGGTTCACGACCTAAATCTTGAACCAATTGACGTTGAATTCGTGTCAATTTATTAATGGTTTCCACCATATGAACTGGAATACGAATCGTACGAGCCTGATCTGCAATAGCACGCGTAATACTTTGGCGAATCCACCAAGTTGCATATGTTGAAAATTTAAATCCCTTTGTGTAATCAAACTTATCTACAGCTTTAATTAATCCACAATTTCCTTCTTGAATTAAATCAAGAAACAGCAT
>JAQYFP010000095.1 GCA_028723085.1 Erysipelotrichaceae bacterium
TAAAGGCTGTTAAAGAAGAAAATGTAGTTGTATTAAAAAAAGAAATGAAGGAACAAGAATTAATTCGCATAAAAGAAGAATTAAAGCAATATCCTGCTATTTATTTAGATGAAAACATGCAAGCATTTGATACGCGTTTGGTTATGTTTTGTCTACAAGTAGCGATTGAATCTAATTTTGCGATTGATTCGTATTATCAGGCAGTTGAAATATTTGCTTCAACGCCTCTAAAAAGAATATAAAGAAAAGGATGATGGTATATGTTTAATAATTTTAATTACCCCACAATTCATATTAGTCGAACAAAAGCTTTGATTGTGTATGTTCTTGTATTGGCTGTTGCGTATTACATTGCGCTGCCACCATTGAATTGGCATGCGCTATCGTTTTGGTCATTCTTTGGACCAGCAATAATCATTTTAGCTTTAATTTTAACGATGTGTAAAAAAGAAGGAGTAAGAGCACCAGGTAAAGGTGTAATTAGTTTTATTGTTGTGATTGTATTAGCACCTAGTCTACTAGGATTCGCATCGGCTCGTTTCTTCCATGCATCAGAATATGCTAAAAGAATTAATATTGAGGATGCCGATTTCTCAACGATTAGTGAAGTAGATTTTAGTAAAACCGCAATCATTGACCGAGATACAACCGAAGCATTAGGAGATCGTGTCATGGGACAAATGTCGGATTGGGTTTCACAATTTGAAGTAAGTGATGAATATACACAGATTTCTTATAAAGATAGTGTGTATCGTGTAACACCATTGGAGTATGCGGATTTCTTTAAATGGTGGGCAAACCAAAAAGATGGAATTCCTGCTTATATTACGGTTGATTCAACAAATGGAACGGCTAAGTTGGTTCGTTTATCAGATTTAGGATATGACAATATGAAATATGTTCCATCTAGTTTATTCAATAAGAATTTAATGCGTCATTTGCGTTTCCAATATCCAACGGAAATTTTTGGTTCTCCTTCTTTTGAAATAGATGAAGAAGGACGTCCTTGGTATGTATGTACAACGTATTCTTATAAATTAGTTGGGAATAAAAAATATGTAACAGGAGCTGTTTTTATGGATCCAATTACAGGAGAAAGTAAAAAATACGACGTAGATTCTGTTCCTACATGGTCGGATCGTATTTTCCCTGAGTCGTTGGTTATTGAAGAAATTGATGATTATGGTTCTCTTCAAAAAGGATTTATTAACTCTATGATTGGTCAAAAAGGAGTTATTAAATCAAGTAGTGGGTATAACTATATTGAAAAAGACGGGGATATTTGGTTGTATACGGGAATCACAAGTGTGAACTCCGATTCAAGTAACTTAGGATTTGTCTTAGTTAATTTAAGAACACATGAAGCATTGCGTATTGATGCACCAGGTGCCAATGAAACAAGTGCAATGAAATCAGCTGAAGACGAAGTACAAAACTATGGATATGAAGCAACGTTCCCAGTTCTTGTCAATGTAAATGGATATCCAACGTATTTAATGTCACTTCGCTCAGATACGGATAATTCAAGTCAAAGTGTATTGAAGATGTATGCGATGGTTGATGCAACAGATTATCAAAAAGTCACAACGGTTTCTGTTGATCAAGGATTGAATGTGTTGAAGAAACAAATGATTGCTTTACAAGGAAAAGAAAGCAATGATCAAGATGTTTATCAAGAAAAAACAATCAAGGTAAACAATCTAAATAAAGTATTTGTGGATGGAAATACAATTTATTATTTTGAAGACGAAAATGGTAAAAAATATCGCATGGATTTCACAACGAAATACGAAGAACAATTGGCTTTCCTAAAAAATGGAGATAACTTAACAATAGAATATTTAGAATCGGATGGAATTCAAATTGTGAGTGCTATCAATAATCCAAATGAAGAAGATGCTTAATGCATCTTTTTTTGTGTAAATTTTTAAAATATTTTTTTACAAATTCAATTTTTTTTCGAATATATATAAAGGAGGTACATAAAAAATGTATAGTTTTAGAGAAATCGCGAAAAAAGTTGTTTTAAGTAAGAAAGTGATCGCAATTTATGCGCAAAGCGCTACTGAGGAATTTCAGGACAAGAGTGTAGAAGAAATTATGGATTGTATTGAAGGAATTATGGAGGATGTTCCTTTGGGGTATGAAAATTATGAAGCATTGGTAATTGCTCGTTTAAAGGTCCCAACGACAAACGAAATTATTTATATTCATCTTGAAATAGATCCATTGGCAAGTGAAGATCCAACTAAGGCGATGAATCTTGCGGAATGTGCAGGGAAAAGCATCATTGAAAATAAAGCCAATGTACCATTTTTAGAAGATGATGGACTGATTAAGAACGTATATACAATATGGACGATGATCGATTATCAAAATAAATATAAAAACGGGCAATATTATCGTCACATTTTCCACGATGCTCCTTGTGAACTTGATAAACAAAACAATGAAAAAGATTATCGACTAACAATAGCTTTATTTTATTGTTCATGCGTAGTGAAACAACAAGAAATTAATTAAAAAAAGGAAGAGGATATAACAGTTAAGTGATTTGTCACTTGAAAAGAGTTATATCCTCTTTTTCTATGCTTCTATAATTTAAAAAGTACTCTTGATTCATTGTCAGAATCATTTAG
>JAQYFP010000096.1 GCA_028723085.1 Erysipelotrichaceae bacterium
AGAATTTGATGCTAAGAAAAAAGAAATAATGGGATTATAATTTCATAGTATGTAACAGAAATAATAACTAAAAGTCGGTAATGTTTATCGACTTTTTCTTAAGGATGGTGAAATTAGCGTCTAAATATCAATTTGTAAAAATTTTTTCCAAAATGTTGCTCAAGTTGTTGCTCAAAGAGAAAAAAATCAGAAAATAAAAATGCTCAGAAACCCTTTATTTATAGGCATTTCCGAGCATTTTATTTTAAATTCTGGCAGGGGTGGTAGGAATCGAACCCACATCAATGGTTTTGGAGACCACTATCTTAGCCTTTGGACGACACCCCTAAGTGCCTAATTATATTATCAAAAGATTTTACATAATGCAAGAACTTTTAAATAAAAATTTAAAGTAAATTGACAAATATAGAGATGTTTTCTATAATTTTTTTGTTAAAAAGGAGGACGACTATGTCTAGCCAAGTTGTAGTAGGTACCCAATGGGGCGATGAGGGTAAAGGAAAAATCGTCGATGTTTTAGCTGAAAAAGCCGATATGATCGTGCGCTTCCAAGGTGGAGATAACGCAGGTCATACTGTCATTGTAAATGGAAAAAAATATGTTTTACATTTGTTACCAAGTGGAGTATTACATGAAGATGCTTTATGTATTATTGGACCTGGTGTTGTATGCAACCCATTTGTTTTATTAGAAGAAATGGATACATTAGAAAAAGGTGGATTAAAATGTGATCACATTGTTATTAGTGATCGTGCTCAAATTTTAATGCCATATCATCGTTATCAAGATAAATTAGAAGAAGAGTCATCTAATAATAAAATTGGTACAACGCAAAAAGGAATTGGACCATGTTATTCAGATAAATATGCTCGTCGTGGAATTCGTTACCATGAACTACTTGATTTTGATCACTTTAAAGCTCGTGTTAAAGAAGTATTAGATTATAAGAATAAATTATTTGCTGGTGTATATGGTGCTGAACCTATGGATTACGATACAATTATTTCTGATTTTGAAAAAATCTATGATCGTATTGTTCCAATGATAAAAGAAACAACACACATGGTAAATGAAGCATTAGATCAAAATAAAAATGTATTATTTGAAGGTGCGCAAGCAATGATGTTAGATATTAACTACGGTACATATCCATTCGTAACATCTAGTTCACCTACAAGTGCAGGTGTTGCTACTGGCGCTGGTGTTGCGGTTAATCGTTTGCAAACTATTATCGGGGTCGTAAAAGCTTATTCGACACGTGTTGGAGAAGGTCCTTTTGTGACTGAGTTATTGAATGAAACAGGAGAACACTTAAGAGAAATTGGTGGAGAGTATGGAGCTACTACTGGTAGACCAAGAAGATGTGGTTGGTTAGATTTATTAGTAGTTAAACATGCTGCAATGTTAAATGGATTGACAGATCTTGTGATTACTAAAATTGATTGTTTAACAGGAATTGAACCGTTGAAAGTATGCGTAGGATACGATGTGGATGGAAAAGTTTATGATTACATTCCTTCAGATCAAGCCATTGTAGGAAAAGCAAAACCAGTTTACAAGGAATTTGCTGGATGGACAGAAGATATTTCTAAGATGACAACTTATGATGAATTACCTGAAAACTGCAAAGAATATGTTCGCTTTATTGAAGAATTTACAGGTGTTCGTGTTTCTATGATTTCAGTTGGACCAGATCGTGTAAATAACATTTATATTCATGAGATTGATTAATTTCAATCTTTTTTTTTGAAAGGAAAAAAAATGAAAAAAAAATATTTCTTTTTTGATATTGATGGTACTTTAACCAATGATGAAACAAAGAAAATTGTTCCATCAGCCCAAATCGCATTAAATAAATTACAACAAGCAGGACATTTTGTATGTATCGCAACTGGTAGAGCACACTATAAAGCACGTCCTTTTATGGAACAAGTTGGATTACACAATATGGTTTGTTGTGGTGGAGGGGCTCTTGTTGTAAAAGATGAAATTGTCATGAATACACCTTTAGACTTAGAAAAAGCTAAAAAGATTATTAAACAAGCTGAACAATTGAATATAGGCATTTTATTAATGTTAGATGACAGTAAGAAATGCTATGCCAAAAATGACTTATTCGTACAACAAGTAGGACCAAGACAAGAACCAACGGAATATGTTTATGATGAAAATCTAGATTTTGATTCTTTAACACAAATAATGAAAATTTATTTATCTGTTTCACAAGATGATGAATATAAATTAACAACTAAAGATTTATTGGGACATCTTCGTTATGTTAAAGATTATTTGATGTTTCAATATGATGCCAAAGAAAAAGGCATAGAAGCTATGATTGAATATATGAACGGAAATTTAGAAGATGTTGTTGTTTTTGGAGACGGAGACAATGATAAAGTTATGTTTGATGAAAGATGGACAAGTGTAGCCATGGGGAACGCTTGTCAATCATTAAAAGATAAAGCTACTTATATAACGGACCGTAATGTCGATGATGGTATTTTTAATATCTGTGAAAAGATGGGTTGGTTTGAACCTGTTCAATAAAAATCGCTTACAATAATTAACTATTTTTACTTTATTTGTCGAATCACTTCTAAAAATATGGTAAACTATAAGAAACAAAACTTATAGGAAAGAGGTTTATATATGGATTATAAAATTTTGTTAGTTTGCGCGGGTGGAATCTCGACAGGAAGATTGATTAAAAAAATGGAATCTTACTGTGAAGAAAAAGGTGATAATTTAAAAATATCTGCAGCAGGCGTTAGTTCAGTAGATAAAGTCATTAATGATTATGACATTATTTTAGTTGGACCTCAAATGGCATATCGTGTTGAAGAGTTACAAACTTTAGGTAAACCGGTTGCTCCAATTGACTCTTTTGATTACGCAACAGCAAACTGTAAAAATATTCTTGCTCTTGCAGATGAATTATATAATAAATAGTTTTATTTGAAATTTTGAAAAAATCATTTATTATTAGAAGAGAATTTTTTAAATTCTCTTTTTTTAAGGTTAGAAGGATGATAGAATGTCGAAACAATATAATCAGGATAGTATTGTCATTTTAGAAGGACTTGAAGCTGTACGTAAAAGACCGGGGATGTACATTGGATCTACTGATTCTAAAGGTATGCATCACTTAGTATGGGAAATTCTAGACAATGCGATTGATGAAGCCTTAAATGGCTATGGAAACGAAATCCATATTACATTAGATAAAGATAATGTTGTTACTGTTGAAGACCATGGACGTGGAATGCCAGTAGGAAAACATAAATCAGGGGTTTCTGCTTTACAAGTAATTTTCACTGTATTACACGCAGGAGGGAAATTTACTAGTCAAGGTGGTTATCAAAGTGCTGGTGGGCTTCATGGTGTAGGTGCTAGCGTTGTTAACGCCTTATGTACATGGTGTAAAGTGTTTGTACATGATGGAAAAGACATCTGGAGCATGGAATTCAGCAATGGTGGAAAGAACATTGGTAAATTAGTTCATGAAGGAACTACAAAACGTACGGGAAGTATTGTATCTTTTAAACCAGATCCAACTATTTTCAAAAATTTAACATTCTCTTATACAAAAATTTGTGAACGAGCTCAAGAAAGTGCTTTTCTATTAAAAGGATTAAAAATCACTGTCACAGATTTGCGTAAAGAAAAACGTGAGGTTGTTTATCAGTATGAGGATGGTCTAAAAGCGTTTGTGCAAGAAATAAATTTAGAACACACGCCTATGCATGAACCTGTAAGTTTTTCATCTGATTACAATGGCATAATGGTAAAAGGATGTTTTCAGTATACCGATGATTATCAAGAAAATATTTTTAGTTTTGCGAATATGGTTCGAACACGAGATGGTGGTAGCCATGAAATTGGTGCGAAACAAGCATTCACAAAAGTTTTTAATGAATATGCTCGTAAATACGGTTTGTTGAAAGAAAAAGAAAAAGGATTTGAAGGTAGTGATGTACGAGAAGGATTATGTCTAGTTATTAACTTGACGATTCCTGAAGAATATTTACAATTTGAAGGACAAACAAAAGAAAAATTAGGAACACCTGAGGCTAAAACAGCGACAGATAATGTTGTAAGTGAATATTTACGATATTTTCTTGAAGAAAATAAAGAAATTGCGAATGTATTGGTTCGTAAAATAATTAAAGCGGCATCGGCTCGAAATGCAGCTCGTAAAGCACGAGAAGATGCTCGTAAGGGAAAAGGTAAAAATCGTACAGAGCGTGTTTTATCTGGTAAACTAGCAAGTGCACAAAGTAAGGATTCTCGTAAAAAAGAATTGTTCTTAGTGGAAGGGGATTCAGCCGGTGGTTCCGCTAAACAAGGAAGAGATTCGAAATATCAGGCAATTTTACCGTTGCGAGGTAAAGTATTAAATACTGAGAAAGCTTCTCTTGAATCTATTGAAAAAAATGAAGAATTAAATACCATAATTCATGCGTTATCAGCAGGAGTTGTTTCTAATTTCGTGGCGGAAGATTCTAATTACTATAAAGTCATTATCATGACCGATGCGGATGATGATGGAGCGCATATTCAAAATCTATTACTTACGTTCTTTTATCGCCATATGCGTGGCTTAATTGAACACGAGATGTTATATATTGCTTTACCTCCTTTGTATCGTATTGCCAAAGGTAAACAAGAATATTACTTATACTCAGACGATGAACTTGAAGAAAAGAAACAAGAACTTAAGAATGGTTATACTATTACTCGTTA
>JAQYFP010000097.1 GCA_028723085.1 Erysipelotrichaceae bacterium
TTCAGGTTTTCTTGTTCAGTTTTCAAAGATCGCTTGCGCTCTCATCAAGCGCTCATTTATATTACCAAATCACTTTTTTAGAGTCAACTATTTTTTTGATTTTTTATTAATTTTTTTAAACTTTTTATCAAATTCACAAAATATATCTTAGTATAAGTGAAAGCCTATCTATTCCATCACTATTTTCATACTCTACTCTTTTTATTAATTATCATTTTTTTCATATTTCTTTATCAAAAAAAGTTCTGCATAAACAGAACCAACAAAAATTAATATTCATTTTTATAATATTTTTAATCAAAATCGTAATCAAAATCCCAGTCATCGTAAAAATCATCATTTGTATTTGGATATTCGAAATAGTAGTAATTTCTTCTATTTAATTTGTTTTCAATTTTAGTTACACCACTATGTACCATCATAAAAACACTCAAAATCACAATCACTACACTTACACATAATGACAAAATATGTTTTTTATCATTTTCAAAATATTTATATGCAAATATAAAAGCAACAACCGATAATACTATAGCAATTAAGTTTAAAACGTTTAAAAGGCATCCAAGACAAAGCATTATAAAAGAAATCACAAGCAAAATGGTAATCAAAACTAAATAATCATCATTTTTATTTTTGTCTTGCGGTGTTTTAGGTGGAATCTTATTATCCATACTTAATCCTCCATTCTATAAACATTAATTTACATATTATTTCTATAAATTGCAAATGAGAGCATAAAAAAAATCCTGATTACTCAGGATTACTTTTTAAATTGGTGACGCGTACGGGATTCGAACCCGTGAATGTATGCGTGAAAGGCATATGAGTTAACCGTTTCTCCAACGCGCCATGTACTTCATCAATTGCCTAATAATATTATCACGAGGGTATTTAATATGCAAGTGTTTTTTTATTTTTTTTGATATTTTTTGCTCAAATGATTCCTTGGCCTTTTTTTCTAGATAAATACGCTTTTCTTCATATAGATTTGTACCTTTAATTCCTACTGATCACAATTTGAATCATTAACATCAAAAGACCAATTGTCTTGTTTATTGAGATACAAGTGATTTAAACGCCAAAACAAAGTATCCTTCTTAATCAGGTATAAAAAGAATAAATCACGTTTTCACAAATTACTTAATTATATTTTTTCATATATCATATATATTGCTTATTTTTAAATTAAATAAACCACAAAAAAAATCCTGATTGCTCAGGATTACTTTTTTTTAAATTGGTGACGCGTACGGGATTCGAACCCGTGAATGTATGCGTGAAAGGCATATGAGTTAACCGTTTCTCCAACGCGCCATGTATGTGAAACTTGTCTTTCTGACAAGTGCTCACATATATTATCACATGCATATTTTCATTGCAAGTATTTTTTTATTTTTTTTAAAATATTTTAATTTGTCGTAGAAATTGTATATTTATATAAATCTCCACGATAATAACAATAAGTCAATTCAATGATTTTGCCTTTATCATCATAAGAAATTCTTTCTCGAAGTAATACTGGCATCGTTTCTGAAATTTTTAATGCATCAGCCACTTCTTTATCTGGTAAAACAGCTGAAATTTTTTCTTCAACTTTTTTTGGAATTCCTACTCCTGAATAATCCAACATTGTATAAATTGATTGACTATATTGATCTGGATTCAATGGTAGATTCGTTGATAGCGGAAAATAAGAAGTAAGATAAACCATTTTTACTTCATCTGCTGTTCTAACTCTTTTAATACAATAAACTTCCATTCCTTTTTCTAATCCAAAAATATCAGCTACAGTTCTATCAGGAACAATTTTAGAAACTTTCAACGAGGCTGTTCCCGGAACACGATTCATTGATTTCATTTCTTCTGTGAAACTTTTAATGTGCGTCAACTCTTCTTCAATTCCCGGACGCCAAATCACAAAAGTACCTTTTCCTCTTCCTCTTTTTACCATTCCTTCTTGTTCTAGTTCAAGAACAGCTTGACGAGCAGTAATTCGTGAAACACCAAATTCTTGTTGAATTTCCATTTCACTCGGAAGTTTTTCTCCTCTTTTTATTTCTCCTTTTATGATTTTATCTTTGTATATTTCCTTTATTTGAAGATACATTGATTTTGAGCCTTTTCCTGTTTGTAACTGTTCCATATTTTACCTCTTCACATCATTTCTTCTTTTTTCATCTAAACAAATCCATTCATCTAATGTTAATGGAATATAATCAGAATACATACAAAAACAATTTATAAACTGACAAGGAACATGTTCAATATTACCAGATATTGATAAATGCTCTTGTTTACGTACATAATCTTGAAAAAAATCTAAATATTGTTGATCGTGTGTCTTATGAATATGTCCATGTAGCATATACGTTTTGGCATTTCCATTCTCATCTTTACGATATTGCCCATTATAACAAGCAATCGGGTAATGACTTAAAATCACCTTGCGTCGATTATCGTTTAATTCCTCATAATCCTTAATCCATTTAAAATACGAAGCATCAAAATTTTTATCATCGATAAAACGATCATGATTTCCTCGTATTAAAAACTTTTTACCTTGTAAGCAATCCAAAACTTCTTTCGTTTCTTGCCAACTTCCCCATGAAAAATCCCCTAAAATAATGACTTCATCATTTTTTCGAATACGAGAATTCCATTGTTGAATCATATATTCATTCATTTCTTCTACGGTTTCAAATCCTCTTTTATCCATTTTAGTATTCAATGCACGATGGAAAAAATGGGTATCCGCAATATAATATCTCATACTTTCTCCTATTGTTCTTTACAAGCAAATCCAATATTTTGATATGCTTTTCTTGTTTCTTTTAATGAAATATATTGTGATTGAACTTCACCCGCGTTTATTAGACCATGTTCAATTAATTGATCAATATCTGCTTCATCAAAATCAATCATCATAATATATTTTATATTTTCTTCTTCTATTTCTCCAATTACTGATACACCCTTTATATCTTTATATTTATCAGATAAAGTATCATTAATTCTATTTAACAATTCATCTTGTGTTAATTGTCCTTCTATATCTAATGAACTAGTAAATTCTTGTACAGTTTGATAAAACGTATATTGCATTGCATATACTTTATCATCTTTAGCATAAAACAAAATTTCTTCTTGTTTATCGTTTTGACAATTTACAATAACTTGTTTTTCAATCGTTTCTTCTTTTGGCTCTTCTTGTTTTACACCTATTCGCGTACAACCAGCTAACATTAAAGATACTAACAATGTCATAACTTTTTTCATACAAAAATTTTACACTGTAACAATATCAATTTCAACCGTAAAAAAAAAGACAAGATGACTTGTCTTAATTCTTTAATGACTGTAAAGGAGCTGGAATTCTTCCACCTCTATTAATCATAACATTATTGTCTGTCTGATTAATATTCATAACAGGTCCATATCCAAGTAAGCCTCCAAAATCCAAGGTATCTCCTACTTTCTTACCTATAGCTGGAATAACACGAACAGCTGTCGTTTTCGAATTAACCATTCCAATAGCTGCTTCATCCGCTATAATCCCAGAAATAACGCTTTCTTTTGTATCCCCTGGAATAATAATCATATCTAAACCAACTGAACAAACAGCCGTCATAGCTTCTAATTTTTCTAATGTTAATACGCCTGTTTCCGTTGCATGTATCATTCCCGCATCTTCACTTACTGGAATAAAGGCTCCTGATAATCCACCAACATGACTTGTTGCCATGACACCACCTTTTTTTACTGCATCATTTAGCATTGCCAAGCATGCCGTAGTTCCATAGGCTCCACATGTTTCCAAGCCCATTTCTTCCAATATGTACGCCACACTATCACCTATAGCCGGTGTTGGAGCTAGTGATAAATCCACAATTCCAAATGGAACATTTAATCGTTTAGAAGCTTCCGTTCCCACTAATTGTCCCATGCGTGTAATTTTAAATGCCGTTCTTTTAATTAAATCTGCTAATTCATCCATTTTCAATGATTTATCAGCTTTTGCTAATGTAGCTCTTACTACACCCGGACCTGAAACACCAACATTGATTACACAGTCAGCTTCTCCTACACCATGGAATGCGCCTGCCATGAAAGGATTATCTTCTGGTGCGTTACAGAAAACAACCAATTTAGCTGCTCCTAAACAATTGTTATCTTTTGTTAGTTCAGAACATTGTTTTACAATAGTTCCCATCTTTTTTACCGCATCCATATTGATTCCAGCTTTAGTGGATCCAATATTAACACTTGCACAAACATGTTGTGTTACAGCTAATGCCTCTGGTATAGACTCAATTAAAGCTTCATCTCCATGTGAATATCCTTTTTGAACTAAAGCAGAATATCCACCAATGAAATCAACACCTAATTTTTGAGCACATCTTTCAAGTGTT
>JAQYFP010000098.1 GCA_028723085.1 Erysipelotrichaceae bacterium
CAGTCGATAAAAAAATTAGCGATTGAATATGGAATTAATGCTCGAGGAATTGTATATTACTATAGACTTATTAAATTGCATGGGCCATCAATTCTTCGACAAAATCAAAATAGATATTATTCCAAAGAATTAAAACAAGAAATAATTGATAAGGTCCTAATAGAAAATCAATCTATAACTAACACTGCTTTAGAGTATGGTCTTGCAAATACTGGCATGCTTTCTAATTGGATCAGGTCGTATAAAGAAAATGGATATGTTATAGTAGAAAAACAAAAAGGAAGAAGAGCTACTATGAAAAAAGAAATTAAATCTGTTGATCCAAATGATAAAGATGCCATTATAAAAGCTAAAGATAATGAAATATTAAGACTTAAAGCAGAGGTAGAATACCTAAAAAAATTACACGCTGTAGTTCAGGCAAGGAAGAATCAACAATCGAAGAAAAAGTAACGGTTGTGTATGAACTGCAGCAGAAATATCCACTAAAGATTCTTCTTGAAATTTCTGGTCTCAAAAGATCAACTTATTATTACAACATCAACAAAAATGATAAAGATTCTAAGAATGACGATATAATGAATGCCATCATTGATATATTTTATACACATAAAGAACGCTACGGATACCGAAGGATTACATTAGAACTTATAAATAGAGGCTTTGAAGTCAATCATAAGAAAGTAAAGAGATTAATGACCAAGATGGGATTATATGGATTGACACCTAAAGCGAAATATAAATCTTATAAGGGTGATTTTAATGGAACGACATCAAATTTATTGATAGAAAAAGTTGTAGATGAAGAAAAGCACACGACATACTACAAACGAAATTTTGAAACAGAAACAGTCAATCAAATTTGGTCTACAGATGTGAGCGAATTCCACATTGCAGCAGGTAAAGTATATTTTTCACCTATTTTAGATTTTCATGACCGCAGTGTTATTTCTTTTAATATATCCAGATCACCAAATTTCAATCAGGTTATAGATATGTTAGATAAGGCATTTGAACAATATGATAATCTCGAAGGATTGATTTTTCATAGTGATCAGGGATGGCAATATCAAATGGAACCATATAGAAAAAAATTGAAAGAAAAAGGAATACGACAATCAATGTCACGAAAAGGAAATTGCCTTGATAATTCACCAATGGAAAATTTCTTTGGCCGCATGAAAAATGAGATGTTCTACGGAAAAGAATACACATTTAGAACATTAGAAGAATTAGAAGCTGCAATTGTAGAATATATAGATTATTATAATAATCAAAGAATAGTAACAAAATTAAAAGGATTAACTCCTGCACAATACAGAAGCCAATCCTTAGCATCAGCTTAAAAATTAATTTGCCCAAATTATTGGGTTCGGTTCATCACCTAGACGAGTTTTTATTTTCTAATTCACATAAGGCACTTCTTGACCATTATAAATAGCTTCTATATCTTTTTTCGCATTATCAATCGTTGTTTCATCAGGATACATCACATAAGCATAATCATGTAATTCATAGGCATAGTCTGTTCCACTTTCACCGTTTAAACTATATTGATAAATCATCCATTGGCTTCCATCTTCTAATTGTTGTTTCACAAATCCCATGATTTGATTCATACTCATATTGGTTTGAAATAAATCTGACATAATATTGAGAATATCAGAGAAATTATTTAATAAAGAGGTTGATAAACATTTTTCAATAATGGCGCGAATGATTTCCATTTGGTTTTTTCCTCGTTGACGATCACCATCCACATACGCATATCGTTCACGAGCAAAAGCTAGAGCACATTCTCCGTTTAAATGATTCATTCCTTGTTCCACACTACAAGCATGATAGCTTCCCGATAACTCCACATCATAATCCGAATACACATCCACACCATCTAATAAATCAACTAAAGTCACAACGGTTTGAAAGTTCACAAGAACGTTATAGTTAATTTCAATGTCCAATAAGTTTTCGATTGTTTTTTCAGTTGTGGATATGCCATGCCATCCTGTATGTGTTAATTTATCCATTTCCCCATTCGCACATCCATCACTTACATCACATACCGTTTCTACATAATAATCTCTTGGAATCGATAATAAAAATATTTGATGAGTTTTAGGATTTATTGATGCGACTAAGTTCACATCGCTTCTGGCATCACTGTCATCAAATGTACCTGTTCTAGTATCAATTCCACTAATTAAAACCGTAAAAGGTTCATTAATCACATCGACATCACTTATTGTACTCGTTGTTTCTTCGGTATAAATAGTGTATGTATAAACGAGTTTTGTCGTTTCTTCAAAATCAGGATAATAATCTGAAATAATGTCTAAATACACTTTATCAATACAAATACTATCAATTAATCCTTCGTTTAAATTATTCATTAAGTTTTCACTAGAACTATAAGCCACTGTATCCACTTTAAAGTCTAATGAATCAATGCATTCCATACTTTGTTTCTCATCTACAATTAAGTATCCAATTGATTTCTTTTTTAAGTCTTCTTTGGATTCAATGGAACTTTCTTTTAGAGTATAAATATAAATAGGTTTCTTTTTCTGTTTAGAAATATTACTGATTTTAGAAAGTGTTTCCATTGTTTTATCAGCATAAGAACCAAATCCAAGACATGATACAGACAAACAAATACACATAACTAAAGCAATGGTTTTGTGTCCTTTTATATCAAAACCAATCGTAAATCCTATTAAAATAATATATAAAATCACAAGTGCAATAATATAAATATATGGTATTAAATTAAGTTTAACGGTGTTGTATATCAAATAAAATAAACTAATCGTCAATATAAAAACAAAGATGCCTTGTCTTCTTTTCATTTCTATCACCCATATTCATGATACAACTTAATAGTTGAGATTTCAAAAATAGTAAAATGGGAATTATTTAAGTATTTATACACTTAATACATCTTTGTGCGTATATTTACTTAAATTATTATTTAAACTAAAAGTCATAACAAATCGTTTTCTGTGTTAAAATAACAAGCAGGAAGGAAGTATATATATTTTATGAATAAAATTGTTTTTTTAGATTTAGATGGTACTTTATGGACTTTTGAACAAATTCCTGATTCGGCTTTATTAGCTATTGCACAAGCTAGAAAAAATGGACATAAAATACTAACCAATACAGGACGTTCACGTTGTGAGGTTCCTCAAGCGTTATGGGACTTAAAATTAGATGGGTATTGTTTCTCAGCAGGAAGTGAAATATATTTAGAATCAAATCGCATTCTTTATGAACCACTAGGTGCAGAATTAGTCAAACAAATACAAACTGTCATAGAAGAAATAGGAATTGGATATTCTTTGGAAGGATCTGATATGACTTTTACAAATAGTGTTGATAGAGAACAAATGAAAGCTTTTGCGCAAACAAATCGTGTAGGAAGCTGTTTTCTAGATTTTCCTGATGTATCTACCATTCAAGAAAAAGATTATGATCAAATCATGAAAATATCACTTCGTGCAGAAAATGAAGAAGACCTTGATTATGTTCTTTCTCGTATTCCTGATTGTGTTGAATTCACTCGTTTTAGAGGATTTGGTGGCGAGCTTACTTTAAAAAAATATAATAAAGCCACTGCCATTCAATTCCTTGAACAATACTTTAATAATGAATATGAATCAATGGCATTCGGAGACTCTGACAATGATTTACCAATGTTGAAATATGCTTCTATTTCAGTGGCAATGGGAAATGGAACAGATTCAGTAAAAGAAATTAGTTCTTATATTACAGATCCAATTGATGAAAATGGAATCTATAATGCGTTTAAACACTTTGAATTGATATAAAATGATTTTGTGTTATATTTTTATCATAAAAAGCGGTGTACCCTACCAAGACCAAGTGGGAGCTAAAAAAGATAGTCGATTGAGTAATCAGTCGACTTTTTTATATAACAATTTACTGTATATATTCATTCTTCTTTTCCACATATTTACACTAAGAAAAAAGCCTCAGACAAGCTGAGGCATATGTTACATATTATTATTCTGTAGTATCTTTGGCATTTACATATGGAGGTGTTTCTCCATTATTGATAGATTGAATATCCGCAATGGCATTATCAATTGTTGATTGATCTGGATACATAACATAGGCATTCATTCCTAGTTCATACGCAAAATCAGAACCACCTGTTCCATTTAAACTATATTGATAAATAGACCAAGAACCACCATCGCTTAATTGTTTCTTCACAAGGGCAAAGAGCTTATTCATATCCATATTTGTTTGGAATAATTCATCCATGGAATCCATAATATCTGAGAAATTCATCAATAAATCTGGAGAAACCATTTTCTTAATGATAGCTGTAATCACCTGCATTTGGTTCTTTCCTCTTTGACGGTCTCCATCGGCATATGCTTTTCTTTCACGAGAATAAGCCAAGGCACATTTACCATCAAAGTGATTCCATCCTTCATTCACGACGCATCCACTACTAGCTGCATTGGCAAGATATTGATTGGAATATACATCAATTCCACCTAATAAATCTACTAATGTACTTAATGTATTAAAGTTAACTTTTACATTATAGTTGATTTCAATTCCCAATAGGTTTTCTATTGTTTTTTCAGTTGTCGAGATTCCATGCCATCCAGTATGCGTTAATTTATCTTTTTGCCCAATTGCACATCCATCAACCGCATCACAAACTGTTTCTACATAATAATCTCTTGGAATCGATAGTAATAAAACTTTTCTTGTCGTAGGATTAATTGTCACTACTAAGTTTACATCACTTCTTGATCCATCAACGTCATCAAAAGAATTTGTTCTTGTATCGATTCCACTGATCAATACACTAAATGGTTCAGTGGAAACATCAACATCGGAAACTTCATTTTCTTTTTCAATATAATAAACATAAGAATACACTTCACGAATATCATCTTCAAAATTTTCATATCCGTCATAGTCTTCAATGATGTCTAAATACATTTGATCAATACATATACAATCAATTGCTTGTCCTTTAAAGTCTTCTACTAATTCCAATGAAGAAGAATATTCCTTCACATTCACATCAAATCCTAATTTATCTAAACAAAGATTTACGTTTTCTCTATTATTGTTTTCTAATACACCAATAGTACGTCCCTTTAAATCTTCTTTATCTTGAATAGCACTAAGTTTTAAGGCATATACACTAATTGTTTTTTTCATCTTCGTATCATTAGAACTTACTTTCATAATAGAATCCAGTGTTTTATCAATGTAAGTAACGCCTACTACAGATGAAAAAATCAAACAAAGAGATAAAATAGAAAGAATAATTTTGGCAATCATTTTCTTAGCTTTTATCCAAAGAACTACTACTACACAAACAATACAAATTAAAATTAAGGCAATGGGAATAAATATCTTAGCAGGTAATATTCCTACTCCATTAATTTTAAATAAAAAGAATAATATTGAAATAATAGTGACTAAACTAAAATAAAAGCCTACATTTTTTAATAATTTTTTCATAGCATTTCCTTTCATTGTTTCTTATTATACAACAAAAACTCTTTTTCTTTAAAATCAGAAAAAGAGTTTTCAAATTAATTAAACATTTCTTTAAAATCATCAATGTATTTACGAGAAATTGGAATCATAGTTCCATCAATTAATTCAATTGCTTCTCTTGTATACGTTTTAAAATGATGACGATTTACTAAAAATGAATTATGTGCTCTTTTAAATAATTCCGGATTTTCTTCTTGGAATTCATCTAATCCTTTATACGTTAAACGAGTAGAACCATCTAACATATGGATAACTGTTCTTCGTTTATCTCTTTCAAAATAAAGAACATCATCACTTTTCACAACATAGGTAACACTTTTCCATTTGTAATGAACAAAATCTTTGGAATCTATATTTTGTACAGGTTTAATTTTCTTAATTGCTGCATCTAAATAATCCATTTGTCCTTTATACACAAAGGCAATGTGATCAATATCATATACTTTATATCCATCACATAAATCACTACCAATAAAAATAATATTCACATTCTGGAAATCATTTTTAATTTGTTTCGCATGTTCTTGCCATTGATCCATATCCGTATCAATAATCAAACAATCCAAAACAAAATTGCGACGGTGTGAAATAAATCCATTAAAAGAATTGTATTTCTGATAAATGAATTTATTCAAAACAACATTTAAATGTCTTTCCACTTCACGAATAATTGCTTTGTCATTTGAAATAATACATACATTCATATCTTTATTCCCCTTTTTATTCTGATTTTATATGTTAAAATTCAATTCTATATAAAAGCGCTTACATAAAATCGAGCAAATTACTCCTTTTTAACATACAAAACATAATAATTTATAATCTGACTAACATTGTTTAGTCATTAATAATTTTAACAAATTTTAACAATCCAAACCGTGTAGTTTTTTACATGAAATAGACCATCAATTACATTGAATGATAAAAACTTAAATTTTTATTATTTTTATTTAAGGTTCAGTATAAAAAATTATAAAATATGGCCTTATTTTTATAATTTTAGAAAAAAAACTTAAGGTTTAAGATTAAAAAAGGAAAAGACCCAAAAAGGCCTTTCCCCATTTATTTACGTTTATTTTTACGACTTAATTTTACACTTGTAATAATGCCAAGACTAGAAACACCCATTAATGAAGTCCATAAATTCACATCAAATCCAAATGCAGTTGGAACATCTTTTTTAGTTTCTTTTTTTGTTGTCTTTGGTTTATCTTTTGTGTAATATACATTTATTTCAATATCTTGATCAAGACTTCCTACAAACGCATAATCCATATCCACATATGCATACCCTTTAATCGCAAGTTTTCCTTGTTTCGTTACATCATATGGACCAGATTCAACATCGTTTAACACAAAATCATCGTGAACAACTTTATTAGTATCTTTTTCTAGATAATGAATTGTGATTGTATGAAGTCCGTGCGCAGCTTTCAAAGCCAATTGACCTTCATATTCCCCAGAAGGCATATTCACAACATAGTAATTCTCACCCTCTGTTTTATGGGCTTTCCAACGATAAGAAGTACCATCATTTCCTTTTATACCATCTTCAAACCAACCTGTAATTTTATGAGAACAATCAGGGTCACCATCTAACATCCAATTTGTACCTGTAGTACCAAAAGATACTTTACCTGTACTATAGATATCATCTCCTGCTACACTGGCATGGTTATTATATAACTGTACATTGGAACTAATAGAAGCTGTTCCATTAATATTAATACCACCACCTAGTCCAAGCATAGTGGCTGTATTTCTTATAATATTGACACTTGCGGAATCTGCGATTGTTAATGTACCCGATTTTTGATAGATACCAGATCCCAAGTTATCGGTAATATTCAATGTACAATTTTGAATAGTAGAAGGACCATTGATATATAAAGCCCCTGGAATTGTCCATTTACTACTTAATGAACAACGATTTCCGGTAATCTCAACTTGAGATCCACCATCAATTAATAAATTATTGGAAACATGAATTCCATTGGCTCCGTTTTCTCTAGCAACAACATGTGAATTCACAATACTTAAATTAGAAGCTGATAATCCATGGGCTGCATTTACGGTAAAATTCACAAAAGAATTATTTCTAATATCAAAATTAGATCCATTTGATCCATTTCCACGACTATTCACTACATTGACAGTTGAATGATTAATAGAAGCATAGAACGTTCCTGTAAAACCAGATCGGTTATTATCGGATAGATATGTGGAATTGACCATATTGACATTATATCCACCATCTCCGCCATCCCATTCTAAAGCATCTTGTTGGTAATTGATAATTTCTAAATAAGAATTATTTAAATTCAACTTATTGTTGCTGCAAAAATAAATCGCATGAACATTATTATTTTGTCCGTTCATATATAACGATGAATTATTTAATGTCATAGAAGCATCTTTACTAGCACAAATACTCATCCAATTCCATTCAGCCGTATATGGCGTAGAAGTAATCCCATTCATTGAAACAATCGTATTATTAATCGTTAAGTTTGAAGACCATAACGCAATTCCATATTGCGTAAAAGATAGCGTATGATTGTTTCCATCAATGATAACATCATGATTCAAGTTTATCCCCGCTGTCGTCACGTCTTGTAACAAGGTTATTGTATCCCCTGCTTCTGAATCATTCAAAGCTTCATCAAACGATGCATAAAGAGTATCTCCAATTTGTGCCACTCCTTGTTGCACTGGATCATTTAACAATTCTGGTTGTGAATCCATTGTGTAAAGAACATCGCCATCAAGTTGTTCAGACGGAACATTACTTTATTCTTCTACGACTGGTTCCATTGAATCGGTTTCAATGTCTTGTGCATAAACCATCATATTGGCTGCACTCAAAACAAAATAAGCACTAGCAGGATATGCTAATGCTTTAAACAAATTATTTTTTTCTTTCATAGCACGTACCCTCTCTGTGTGTTTTCTATATTTGCATTATAACCTATATTTACCAACTTTTGTCAATATCAACAATAAATAAAAAATCATCTTTTTTTAAATTATTTTTACATTCTCCTAAGTCATGACAAAAGAATTAATTGATGAACGCTTTGATTCAGCATATATAAAAGCCTTACGAAAATATGGTATTATGGACATAGATGAACAGGAGGTAAGCAAGATGTGTAATTACCATGAATTTGTCTTAGAAAAAGGAATTAGTCAAGGAATTGATATTGGACGAAATGAAGAGCGTAAAAAATATATGAATCAAAAAGTTGATACCATTCGCTTGATTATGAATGAATATCACAAAACTTTTGAAGATACCTACTCTTTTCTGAATTACGATGAAAGTGAACGAGAACAATATCGTAAATTAATTTTTAACTAATATAAAAAAGCCATAGTATTTGATTATGACAAACACTATGGTTTTTTGTTTGTGTATTAAGCGTGTGCTTCAATTTTGGCAATGATGCTTCCTGCTGGCATATATCCCGAAAAAGCATCTACTTGTTTTCCATCTTTGAATAAAATCATAGTTGGAACTGCCATAACACCAAAACGACTAGCTAAATCACTTGATGCATCAACATCCACTTTTACAATTGTTACTTTATCTTTTAGTTTTTCTTGAACGTCTTCTAAAACTGGTGCCAACATTTTACATGGACCACACCAAGTCGCAAAGAAATCTACTAAAACTAATTTTTCATTCATTAATTCATTAAATTCTTCTGTATTTACTACTTTCATATGTTTGTCCTCCTACTACTAATATATTATACGAAATCCTTTGTTTCATCTACTAAATTGCCCAAAACAATGTCATCAATTACTTTTCCAATGCCATTGTCATTATTCGAATCTGTAATGATATCCGCAATTTGTTTCACTTCTGGTAAGGCATTACCCATCGCAACACCAATACCAGCTTCTTGAAGCATTTTTATATCGTTTTGAGCATCTCCAAAGGCCATTACATTTTCCATAGTATAGCCATTTAATTCACATATCTTCTTTAATGAATGTGCTTTATTTACTCCTTTAGGCATAATTTCCATCCAATAATCCGATACCAACATACATTCACAATCATTTAAATCATTTTGAATGTCTTTTAAATGAATGGAAAAGAAATCAGGATTATGAAAGAATACGATTTTATTGATTGGAAAATCAAATTCATAGTTTTTAAAAGGAATACGATGATAATTAAACTTTGTTCCCTTAACCATGGATCCTTTCTTATTTCTTCTTTTCATCCATCTTTTAATTTCTCTAATATAATTAGACAACGATCCATAAAAATACGCATCATTATCACATGTAAAACGAGCTAGACAATGATATTTTTTAGCGACTTGTTCGATTTTAAAACAATCTTCTTTATTAAAGACACTATCATGATAAGTTTTCTTTGATTGAAAACTATAAATCTGTTGTCCATTAATCATTGATAAATAATGATTTCCACTTTCTAAGTTCAATTTCTTATAAATAAACTCACAACCCTTTAAGTTTCGACCCGTACAAATTACGATTTGAATTCCTTGTTTCATCGCAAGTTGAATCGAATGAAGAGTGCGATCATCTATTTTTTTATCATCATTTGTCAATGTACCATCTACATCAAAAGCTAAACATTTAATTTCCATGAAACTAGTATACGACATTTTATGTTGATTGAGTATTGACAAATACTACATTAATCATTAAAATTTTAAAAGTCTATGGGGGAGTAGCAACCACCAAAGTGGAACATGCCAACATACCGGTAAAAACCTGGCATAGTTTTAAAATGCGAGACTCATGTATTGTTTTTTTACTATGCATGAGACGATAATTGATATTTAGCTCAAGTATAGTAAAACTTGAGCTTTTTTATTAGGAGATGAATTATGACTTTTATTATTAATGCGATTTTATTGGGTGTAGGATTGGCAATGGATGCTTTTTCAGTTTCAATGGCCAATGGACTACACGAAGTAAAAATGAAAGCGAAAAAAGTATTGTCAATTGCCTTTACTTTTGGTTTCTTTCAATTTTTAATGCCTATGATTGGATGGATTTGTGTTCATACCATCGTAGAAGTTTTCCAACAATTTGAAAAAATTATTCCATGGATTGCCCTTCTTTTATTATGTTACATTGGAATTAACTTATTAAAAGAAGGATTCTCAAACGAAGAAGAAAAAGAAGAAGAAAACCTTGTTGATTTCAAATCCCTTTTAATTCAAGGAGTTGCCACTTCTATTGATGCTCTATCCGTAGGATTTACCATTGCCAACTATAATTTTATGAACGCTTTTATTTGTTCATTAATTATTGGAATCGTGACATTTATTATTAGTTTTGTCGGCGTTCACATCGGTAAAAAAACTGGTATGAAACTAGCTGGTAAAGCCTCTATTTTAGGTGGAATTATCTTAATCGGAATTGGAATTGAAATCTTTGTGACAGGTGTATTTTAGGAGGAAGCTATGAATATTTTTACAGCCGCTTTATTATTAATTCTTGGATTTGTACTACTAATTAAAGGAGCCGATTTCTTTGTAGACGGAGCTAGTTCCGTTGCCAAGAAATTACGCGTTCCATCTATTATTATCGGATTTACTATTGTTGCCATGGGAACAAGTCTTCCTGAATGTGCTGTTAGTGTTACTGCTTCTCTAGCTAACAATAATGCTTTAGCCATCAGTAACGTTGTAGGAAGTAATATCTTTAATTTAATGGTTGTTTGTGGATGCGCTAGTTTATTTGCTCCTTTAGCCATTAGTAAAAGTACCCTAAAAAAAGAATTCCCATTCTCTGTTTTATGTGCTTTATTATTATTGTTGTTTGGATATACAGGTGCTAGTTTATCAAGAATGGAAGGAATTATTTTCTTAGTCATCTTTGCGTGTTATATTTTATGGATGATTTATAGTGCCTTAAAATCAAGACAAGAAAATGAAGAAGAAATTGAATCCCTACCAACATGGAAATGTATTGTATTCATCGTTGGAGGAGCCATTGCCATTAAATATGGAGGAGACTTCGTTGTAAATGGAGCAAGTTTCATTGCCTCTAAAATGGGATTATCACAAAACCTTATCGGACTAACAATCGTTGCTTTAGGAACAAGTTTACCAGAATTAGTAACTTCAGTTGTAGCTGCAAGAAAAGATGAAGTCGATATGGCACTAGGAAATGCGATTGGATCAAATATCTTTAATATTTTATTGGTACTAGGAGTTGCCGGAGCTATTAGTCCTGTTGCCTTCATTATGGAAAATATGGTTGATATCATTTTATTAATGATTATGTGTATCATTGTTTGGATTATGGCTTGGACAAAACAATCTATTAATAAAAAAGAAGGATTGTTTATGATCCTAATTTATGTTGTTTATTTAGTATATATTTGCATGAGATAAGTATAATAAAAATCCATGGTATTTTAAATGATTACCATGGATTTTTTATATTATTATGAAACACTTATTTCTTATAACCATTAATATATTTTCTCATAAAAAAATACAATATCGCTCTAACAACCAAATACACAAAAGGAACAAAGTGAACCCAAAGTGGTCTATCAGATCTAAAACACAGAGGCACTAATATAACTGTAACAAGGATTATATCAACAATACAGATAATCCCATATTTTTTTAAATCAGAATCCATATAATCTACCCTTTCTTTAAAACTCTAAAAGGAAAATCAACTTTCCCTCTTAATATATTTCACAATTACTTTATGTAGTAATAGTGATCTAACACATACATATATATAAGGAATAATCGTAACCAAAAAATATCTATTATCAAAACAAAGATACGATAATATAATAACGGCAATCACCAAATCAATAAAATAGAACATCTTAAAATCAAAAGAATTAGAATCCATATTATTTACCTACACTTCCTATATTCCCTATAAACGATATATAAAACAAAGCATTTATACTAATCACTTAAAAGGGAAATCAACTTTCTCTTTTAATATATTTCACAATTACTTTATCGAACAACACTAGCCTTAAAGGAAAATATATATATAAGGAATAATTTTAATCAAAAAAGATTTATTACCAAAACATAAATATGACAACGTAGCATTAATAATAGCAAAATCAATAAAATAGAGAAGCTTAAAGTTAAAATAATTAGAATCCATATTATTTACTTAACTCCTTTCTATCTGATTGTTTTAAGTAATTACTTATAATTATAATATAAACTATTTATATATAATAACAAGTCTTGTGCAATACCTAATTGTTTAGTACAATATAAAAGTAGGATTGTATATAGCCACTATTTATCATGACATAATCAGGAATATTCTTGATTATTTTTTAGCACATTTTTTAGCACTTAACTATTGACAGTGCTAACTATAGTGTTATAATAACAATGTCAAAGGAAATACTTAATCCTTTGTGAATATACAACAATAAACAAAGTGATAGTTTCATTATTTTGTTTGCATAAAACTGGAGGCGATTATTATGATGTACTATCCAACATTTGATTTATTTGATGATTTCTTTACAGGTTCTTCGAACAGTGATTTTATGAAAACTGATATCGTAGAAAAAGACAATAACTATGAATTGTCTATCGAAATGCCAGGTGTCAAAAAAGAAAATATCCAAATGGAATTAAAGAACGGATATTTGAAAGTTGGTGCCAAGACTTCTAATAGCACTGAAAACAAAGATGAAAATGGACGTATTGTTCGTAAAGAACGTTTCAGCGGATCATATGCTCGTTCATTCTATGTAGGTGAAAATGTTCGTCAAGAAGATGTCAAGGCTTCATTCGATAATGGTGAATTGAAGATTGTTCTTCCTAAAGAAGCACCTAAACGTGTTGATGAGACAAGATATATTCCAATTGAATAACAAATCAAGACCACGACAAAAATCGTGGTCTTTTAATTTAATAAATCTTTATCAATAATTTGAAAATTAGCTCGATGAATATATAACGCTTTTCCATCAATCATTAATTTCGTCATTTTCGGAAGATCTTCTGGTATTTCCCAATACACTTTATCACCTGAATACGCTACAATAGGTTGTCCTAATTGCGATTTGATAACTACCACTCTTGATTTCCCAAACATATTTTTATACTTGTTGATAAATCTTGAAACAGAAGAAGCATCCATAATAGAATTTGAAGAACTATCAATGCTTTCAGATATGAAATCTACATCTGGAGTTAATCCCTTTTGTTCAAATATACAAGTATCCCCACAAGATTCCATTTCTTTTCCATCAATGGTAATTGTGATTACACTTGATAATTCATAACTTGTTTCCACACTACCATCTTCATCATAACTCGTTTGTTCGATTGGATTTCCGGTAATACTGATTTTTGAGCCCGATGTTTGAAGAACTTCATTTCCATAGTTATCGTATGTATAAATCGTATATCCATTCCCAATCAAGTTTCCTTTAATGTCATTTATTTTGGATTGAAACAAAGAACAACCACTCAATAAAAAGCACATTAAAACAACTAATATTTTTTTCATAGCTCAACCACCTTTCCAAATAATTCCATTTTTTCTGCACAAACAATACCACCTGTTTCATATATTCCATAGATTGGTAATTGTTTTTCGTCTTTAACTTTTTGAATATATTTCTTTTGATGGTTACTGGCATTATAGTGAACTTCAATATCAAAATCAGAAACAAAACCAAGTCCATTTAAATATTTGAATTCAGGATATTCATCATCAGGAGTAATGTGATATTGATTCAGTTGTACCATTGCCCCAGCACTCACACCAATAATCGTTCCTTTATAATTTTTGATAACTTTTTTTAAACGACATTCTTTTATTCGTTTCATAAATAAGTCAGGAGCTCCACCTGGAATATATAAAACCGTACTATTTTCAATTTTTTGTTTCATTTGTTCATAGCTATCTTCATAGTATTGAATCCATTCAATGTTTGATATCCCGTATTTATGAAATACATCGTTATATAAACGATAAAAATATCCTTGTCCTTTTTTAAATTGTTTATTCCAATCTTCAATTGATTTGGTATCATCGAAAAAAGTTAAAGCACAGATACATACTTTGTCTTCTTTTTTGAGATATTTTTTTAAGGTTGGATATGCCCAATTTTGATCAAAATTAAAATCACTTAATAAAATGGATGTCATAGCCATTCCTTTTCTAGTGTATATCCTCTACCTTTTACATCCACGACTTTATTAACCGTCACAAAGGCTGTGTTATCAATTTCTTCAATAATAGCTTGTACATTACGAAGTCGTTTCACATCCACAACACACTCGATTTTCTTAATTTCTTTTTTACGATATCCAGATTGTACATACGATAAAGTAATTCCATAGTCCTCTTTTAATAAAGCCTGGGCAATTTGTTCATAGAATTCACTAATCACATCGACTTGGTATTTATCCACTCCCATAGTTAGTACACGGGAAATCGAATTGGTCATAAAATATGTATAGATTAATCCATAGATGACATATGTGACATTTGAGAATGGAACTTGTCCAATCATGATACATGTATCCACAACATTAATAACGGTATTGACAGGCACTTTTAAATATTTTGATGCGAGTAAACATGGAATATCTACACCTCCGGTAGACCCACCTGATTTCATAACCAAACCAATTCCCATTCCACATACAATTCCTCCACATAATACAGCTAAAAAGATGTTGTCGACAATTTGAGTAATAAAAGGAATGTTTTCAAAGAAAGCCAAGGCAATAGGATACACAAAACTAGATAATAGAGAACCATATACAAGTTCTTTTGATCCAAAGATATATCCAATTGGTAGACATACAAGATTTATAAATAATACCGTAGCTGACATTGGAATACCAACTAATTTATGCGTAATAATAGATAATCCTGTTGCTCCTCCGGCAATGATATCAAAAGGAACAATAAAGGCACAAACACCAAATGCCAACAAACTACTTCCTACAATATTCATTAAAATTTTCTTCATTTTTCCTCCTTAAAAAAAGTGGCCAGGGAGATTTTCCCTAACCACGTGGATCCAAGCTTACGCTTAATACTTTACTTTATTTAATTTTCAATACTTCTTTTTGATATACAATCGATAATTTCATGAACTTGTTCAATGGTGATGTTTTTTATTCCACATGCACAAACATGACCACCTCCACCAAAAGACGAGGCAATATCACGTACATTTTTCGTTTTTGAACGAAGAGAACATGCGTATAATTCACTGTCTTTCATCTTCGTAAACAAAGCCCAAATTTCAATTTCTTGAATACCGCTTAGACAATAGACTTTATCTTTGGCATTTTCATATGTTTGTCCACAAGACTGATAGTCTTCTCTTTCCATAATGGCATACATACATTTATTCATTACTTGCGATTGATTTCGAACTTTGGTTTCGTATTGATAATCCGATAATGAAATAGAAAAATTAAGTTCATTGGCTTTTAATACATCCACTCCGCATTCAATCAAATAAGCAGCTACTTCAAATGTTTCTTTTCTTACACTGGCAATGGAAAAACGAATGTTATCGGCAATTAACCCACAATAAAAATATTGGGCCGCACGTGCAGAAATCTTAATATCGTTTTCTTTAAACAATAAAGGCACCATTTCACACGTTGCACTTGCCTTTTCATCTATCCATTCAATATCACATATTTCTTCAATCTTGACATGATGATCAATACGAATTGAGTGTTTTGCCAATGAAAAACGAGAATCCGATACACGTGCTAAATTACTTGTATCCAATAATATAGCTAATGAAGAAGCGATGGTTTCATCGCTTACTTCATCTAAATGATCCACAAATTTACTTGAAACCGGTGACATCATCCCACAACAATACACTTGTTTTTCAGGATACGTTTCGCGAATCCATGTCGCAAGTCCAAGTTGTGAGCCCATCGCATCAGAGTCTGCTAATTGATGACGGAAAATGGTAATAATATCAGCTTTTTGTATTTCTTCAAGAATGGTTTTATGCATTTTCCATTAAATCCTTGTAAGCATCACGAGCCATAACTAATTCTTCATCAGTAGGAATTAGCCATACTTCCATTTTACTTGCTTCAGAACTTAATTTCTTTTCAACACCACGTACATCTTTATTTAATTCATCTAATACTTCTACACCGAATACAGATAAACCATCACAGATTTCTTTACGGTGTAACCAAGAGTTTTCACCGATTCCTCCGGCAAAGACAATGGCATCGGCACCACCCATTAATCCAATGTAACCAGAAACAGTTTCGATTACACGGTTATTGAACATTTTTTCAGCTAAGATAGCTCTTTCGTTTCCTTCAGCTGCTGCATCTTCGATGTCACGTGAATCACTTGAAATTCCAGAAACACCTAAGAAACCCGATTTTTTATTTAAAATGTTATCGATGTCTTCATAAGTATATCCATATTTCTTTTGTAGATAAACGATGATAGCTGGGTCAATATCTCCACAACGAGTACCCATCATAATTCCTGCTAATGGAGTGAATCCCATTGAAGTTTTGAATGATTTACCATTCTTAACAGCTGTGATACTTCCACCATTTCCTAAGTGACAAGTTACAATGTTAACATCTTCAATCTTTTTACCAGTCAATTCTGCATAACGTTGTGTTAAATATAAGTGACTTGTTCCGTGCATTCCATAACGACGAATTTTATCGTTTTCATAGTATTCATATGGAATAGGATATAAATAATTTTCTTTTGGCATTGATTGATGGAATGCTGTATCGAATACAAATGTGTGAGAAGCATGTGGTAAAGCTTCTTTAAAAGAACGATAACCTAATAAACCAGCTGGGTTATGTAAAGGAGCTAAGTCTGTCAATTCAATAAATTTATCGATTGCTTCTTGGCTTTCTTTTACTGAATGATCAAAGTATTCTCCACCATGAACCATACGATGACCTACAGCTTGAATATCATCTAAATGTTCAACAATTTTGTTGTCAACTAATGCACTCATGATTTTCTTAACAGCTACTCCATGATCTGGAATATCCATTACTTCTTTAATCTTTTGTCCATTAAATTTCATTCCGAAGATAGAATTTTCTAGTCCAATTCTTTCTACATTTCCTTGTGCTAAAACTTTTTCTTCAGGCATTTCAAATACTTGAAATTTAAATGAAGAACTTCCTGCATTAACGCTCATTACAATTGCCATAATTTCCTCCTTAGAATATTTCATTAACTCTCTTTGACAATTCTTTATCAGAAGCAACCAAATCTTGTAGTTGCTTTTTCTTGCTTAAATATTGTATCACAGATTCATATTTTTCTAACTGTGAAATTGATTTATGTACTGCATCTAGTACTGCTGAACGCGAAATTGACAATTCTTCGCTGATTTCGGCATACGATAGATCTTCTTGAACATATAATTGAAGTATTTCTTGTTGACGAGGTGTCAATAATTCACCATACACATCAAACAATTCATTTAATACAAAACGATCTAACATTACTCTTCCAATCCCTTAGTGATTCCCATTAAATACGCATTGATATCAAATGGTTTTAAATCCTCTGGTTTTTCACCAAGTCCTAAGAAACGAACTGGTAAGTGAAGTAAATCACGGATAGCTAAGACAACTCCACCTTTAGCTGTTCCATCCATTTTCGTTAAGACAATACCCGTTACATTAGTTGCTTCTAAGAACAACTGTGCTTGACTAATTCCATTTTGTCCTGTTGTCGCATCCATGACAAGCCATGTTTCATGCGGTGCATCAGGAATTACTTTTTGAGCTACGCGAGTCATCTTCGTTAATTCTTTCATTAAATTGGTTTTATTTTGAAGACGACCAGCTGTATCACAAATTAAAATATCAATATCATTGGCTAGTGCATATTGACATCCATCCATAATAACGGAACTTGGATCTTGATTTGGTTTTCCTTTAATACAAGGAACATCTAAGCGATTGGCCCACACTTCAATTTGATCCACGGCTCCGGCTCTAAATGTATCGGCAGCAACAACAGCCACTTTTTTACCTTGTTCTTTATAGTTTTTGATTAACTTAGCACTTGTTGTCGTTTTACCAGAACCATTGACACCTACCATAAAAATAACAGTCGGACCATTGTCATTGTAGTTAATTTCACTATCACTACTATCATCATAAAAATCATATAAGATCGAAATTAAATAATCTTCCATTGAATCATAGTTTTTAATTTCTTTTCCACGTTGTTCAAATGTATCCACAATTTTTTGAGCTGTATGAATTCCTACATCACTTTCAAGTAAAATCACCATGATTTCTTCTAGTAACTCATCATCGATGCCATGAAAATTATTGGATAAAACACGAATACGATCCCCAAAACTTTTTTTAGAACGATCCAATCCACTTAAATATTTGTCTTTATCATTGCTTTTGACAAAGGCATCTTTAATCTTTTGAAAAAAAGCCATTTATTGTTTTTCCTCCTCTTGTGCCAAAGACAGAGCATCCTTTAATTGAACCTTTAATAACTTACTTACTCCATCTTGTTGCATAGTTACTCCATATAAAGTATCACATTGTTCCATTGTTCCAGGACGATGCGTTACAACAATGAACTGCGATTGATTTCTAAAATGTGATAAATAACGTGCAAAACGTTCAACATTGGCTTGATCCAGTGCCGCTTCAACTTCATCGAAGATACAAAGAGGCATTGTTCTCGCTTTTAATATCGCAAATAACACACTAATCGCAATCAATGCTTTTTCTCCCCCAGAGAATGATTGAAGATTCTTAATTGTTTTTCCAGGTGGTTGTACAATAATATCAATTCCTGTATTTAATACATCATCCGGGTCCACCATCACTAATTTCGCTTTTCCACCGCCAAACATAGCTCTAAAGGATTCATTTAACTCTAAATTGATTTTATCAAACATTTCTGTGAATTGTACAATCATTGTTTCATTCATTTCATCGATTGCCTTTAAAATCTGTTTAGAAGCCAATTCCAAATCCTCTTTTTGTTTCGTTAAGAAATCAAATCGCTCTTTAATTTCTTCAAATTCTTGAGGAGCCTCTAAATTCACATTACCTAATTTACTAATTTCTTGACGAAGCCATAAAACACGATCTTTAGCTTGTTCCAAATCCACTTCTTGTCGATTTTCACACGCATATTCATATGTCATATGATAATCGCTATTTAATCGATTTAAAGCATTGTCTTGTTTGGTAGTAAACTGCATTTGTTTTAATTCAAGAGAATGAATTTCACTTTGAAGTGAATTCATTTCACGACGTGTCAAACGAATTTCATTTTCCAATTGTTCAACTTGATTTCCAATAGTTAATCGACGTGCTCGATGCGTTTGAATTTGTGATGTCAAATCATCTAACTTGGCATGCATCTTAGCCATTTGGACAACCAATTCATCTTCATCGACATTACTTGTTTCATCTAAGGCAATTCCTAATTGTTTGTACTCTTCTAAAAGTGTTTCATATTTATCTTTTTTAGCTTGATATACATTTTCTAGTTTCGCAATTTCAATTTGAAGCTGAACACAAACATCACTTTCTTGATCCAATTTACGCTGGTATTCTTGTACCTCCGCAATTAAATGATCTCTTGAGATTTTGTGTCCATTGATTTGTGCTTCAACTTGTTTCAATTCACTATTTAAAGTCACCGGACTACTTTGTGAACGCGTAAATCCTCCGGTCATTGAACCACCAGCATGCACAATATCTCCATCAAGTGTTACAATTTTGACTTGATATTTTAATTGTTTCGCACATTCATTGGCATTTTCCAAATTATCAATCACAAGAATATTTCCTAATAATCGATCTCGCACTAAATTGTATTTTTCTTTACAATCCACACATTCATTTGCCCATCCTATATATCCTTGAGCATTGGATGCGATAAATTGAATTTGTGAATTCATTTGTCTTGGACGACATACACTCATAGGAAGAAAAGTTGCTCTTCCCGATTTATTTTTCTTTAAGAAACGAATCGCATAGCGAGCACTGGCTTCATCTTTTGTGACAATGTTGTAGATGCTTCCTCCTAATGCCGCATTAACAGCCATCACTTTATCATCATGAGGAATAAATAATTCCGAAACCACTCCTTCAATGCCCGATAAAGAACGACGAGCTTGTACAATGGCCTTTACTCCTTGTTGATGTTGGAAAGGCTGTTTCATGTTGTTTTCAATGATTTGTTTACGATTCAATAATTGTTGATACGTATTTTCGGATTGTCTTAGTTCATAAGAAGCACGATTTTCATTGTTCTTAATGGCTTCTAAATTCTTTTTATGAAGATTTAAATCCGTTCGTAAAGAAGATAAACGATTCTTACGATCTTCATATTCAAACTTAGCTTCATTCAACATCGCTTGAATTTCTTTTTGTCTTTGTTTCTGATCTACATTCTTTAATAAATATTTACGCTTTTCATCAATTTCAACTTTACGTTTTTCTAATTGATAGCTCTCTTGCATTGTTTTTGTATATTCTTGTTGTAAAGAATTCACTAACGCATCTAAAGAATGCATTTCCTTACGAAGTGTTGTCAATTTATCTTCGTTTAAAGTAATGGCAGCTTCCTTAGAAGTGTATTCCATTTTATCTTGACGAAGTTGATTTTCAATTTTCGTAATTTTGTTTTGATACATTTCAATATCACTGACCAAAACACTTATTTCAACAGTTGATAACTCTTCTTTTAAACCAAGATATTTCTTTGCCTTTTCTGCTTGTTTTTCCAAAGGCTTAATTTGACGCGATAATTCATCAATAATATCTTGAAGACGATCCAAGTTATCTTGTGTTTTTTCCAATTTTTGTAAAGATACTTTTTTACGCTTCTTATATTTAGCTACTCCAGCTGCTTCTTCAAATAATAAACGACGTTCTTCTGGTTTCGCATCCGCAAAGGAGGAAATATTTCCTTGGGTAATAATACTTAAAGAATCTCTACCTAATCCAGTATCCATTACTAAATCATTAATATCTTTTAATCGACACGGACTTTTATTTATAAAATAACTAGCTTCGTTATTGGCACGAGAAATTTGTCGAGTAATTTCTAATTCCTCAAAAGGGGAATCAAATATATGTTGTGAATTATCAAAAACCAACGTAACTTTTGCCAAGTTCACTGGTTTACGATACTCACTTCCTGAGAAAATAATATCAGACATACTCGTTCCTGAACGAAGTGATTTCGTACTTTGTTCTCCTAAAACCCATCGGATGGCATCATTCACATTACTTTTCCCACAACCATTGGGTCCTACAATTCCAGTAATGTCATGATCAAATTGGATGACGGTTTTATCCGCAAAGCTTTTAAATCCTAGTAATTCAATTCGTTTTAAAAACATAGTTCACCATCCTATCTTATTTATTATATCAAAATCAAGTCTAAAAAGAAGGTTAAATATTGTCTTGTTGACTTAATTTTTGAATAACCAAATCTTTTTTCATTATTATAAGTACCAAGACCAAGAAAAGAAGATTGCTAAAAAAGATATACAAAAGGTCTTTAGCTTAAAAGTGGCGAATATTGGAGAGACTACGGAACCGAAAAAGCTCGTTTTCATTGGGCAGATTTCGAAAAATACGTTCTAAATCCAGCGATTGAAGAAATCAACTCGTTGATGAAGACGGATTCAGAAAATAGTTTGATACCTGCAGGAGCCTGTGGGCTCAGTTTGTCGGCGTATGCCAAAAACCAATCGAATTGATTAATGAGTGGTTAAAGCTTGCAAAAGAAGTTGGAAATATGAACCTAAATCGTATGGAATATGATGAAACAAGATACAATTACGCAATGGATCGAATGGATGTCATTCGAAAAGAAATCACTGAATATCGTGAACACATGAACAAATGTTAAATATCTATTGTTTAAATATTTCAAAAAAAAGAGTTGTTTCTTTAACTCCTATTATCTTAATCAAGATAACATTTTTATTTGTATTTTAATAGTCTATGGTTTTTATATGATTTTGACACAATAAAAGAAACAAACATTTAGTAATACTAATATTCAAAAGTAGAATTGATATTAATGTGAAAGAAGAAAAAAGATTTTTATAAAAAAAACAATACACAAATTTATTAGTTATTGAATTACTATGTTTTGATTAGTATCAACTTTAAGTACTCCAATATTGGCAGAAGAAACTTCTTTTGATGGCTATTTAATTCCAGATTATGATAACGCAACCCAAATAATTCATGACGATGGAAGTATTGAAGGAATGGTTTCTTTAACAGTTGTATCAGATAATCAAAGTGAAAGAAACATAACACTTCCTGACGGCTCTCAGTATCGTTATAGCTATATGTCTGGAGGACAATGTTGGTGGTATGAATTTGTTATAAATGGTGGATTCAGTTCCTATTCAGGAGGAATTGTATTGAAAAAATTATATACTACAAATCCTATGCCTGTTACAGTATATTGTTCTGGACATATAGACACAGTAGAGCTAACATGGAGTACTAAATCTTGTGGCTAATGATGTTTTAAACCATCATTTTTTTTCTTCATTTTTTTTAATGCTTCCTCTTTTTTTACTTCAATTGGAATTAATGGAACATAAATATCTCTGTTTTTTTTTATGTTTTTTTTTCTTTGTCTTTTTTTCATGTTATTTACCTCTTTTTCATTATACATTTTTTACTGTTAAGATACATTTAACAAAATGGGATATAGACATCATTAATATTAAATAGGTTTGTGTGCTTTACCTGTAAGCGAGGTGATGAAACATGTGTACAGAATTTAATTTAAAAATAATAGATAAATCCACAGAGTTGCTAGATACAAAAACATTTGATGACTACAACACCCCTGCCCACTCTTAGAACCCCTTGTTTTGATATGCAGTGTCAAAACTCATATTTGGTTATCCAAATTTAAATTTTGGTTTTTTAATTTTTTTAATTCATTTTTTAATTCAATTGATAATAAGTGGTAACATATATTATAGAAATAGAGGAATAATATGAAAACAAAAAATTTAAAAAATTGTAAATGTATCTTATGTGACATTGATGGGACACTTTATAATTGGTCTCGTATTTTAAGTCCTAAAACCAAAGAAGTATTTACCCAATTACACAATAAAGGATATTTATTGGGTTTAGCTTCTGGTCGTCCATATGAAGAATTATGTGAATATGCCAAGTCATGGGATTTAGACTTTGATTTTGATATCATTATTGGCTTAAATGGAGCCGAATTATTTGTCAATCATCAATTACATGAATACTATAAATTATCAAAAGAAACATTAAAAGAAGTATGTGAGCTTATGTTTCAATTTGAGTGTAATCCATTTCTTTACTGGCACAAAAAAATATTGTGTAAACACATTGATCCAATGATGATTAAATCCGGGCAAACAAGTAATCGTGAATTAGTAGAGTGTAAAAACATAGATGAATTATGGAGTGAAGACAATGCCAAAATCATGTTCAGAATGAGTGAAGATGAATTGAAAAAAGTAGAAGACTATATGACTTGTCATACGAGTGATAAATACATTGGTTTTAAAACGCAATCAACTTTATTTGAATTTATGGATCCTCATATCTCGAAAGGATTTGGGATTGATCAATTGTGTAATGAAACAAATATCACACACGCTCAAATTTTAGCTTTCGGGGATACAACCAATGATAATTCTATGTTAGAAAAAGCTGGATGGGGTATTTGTTTAAAAAATGGTAGCCAAGATACCAAAGACATTGCCGACGAAATCACAAAAGATTCTTGTGATCAAGATGGATTCGCGAACTATATTATCGATAATTTATTTGAGGCATAGCCATGAAGAAAAATACTCGTCAAATTCAAATTTATGATATTTTATTAGAATCCGGTCGCATTCAAATTAAAGAATTGGCTAATCAACTACATGTCACAACTGAAACCATTCGCTCAGACTTAAACGAAATGGAAAGTCAATCTTTAGTAATTAAAGAACATGGATGGGTGCGACTTAATCAGGCAAGCGATGAAAAACCAGTGTCGTTTCGTATTCATCAAAATAAACAAGCCAAACGTCAAATTTGTATTAAAGCATTTGAATGTATTAAAGATGGTGATGTGATTTTCTTAGATGCTGGTTCTACTTTATTATCGGGAGTCGACTATCTACAAACAAAAAAAGATATTACCGTTGTCACGCATTCTATTTTAGTGGCATCCCATTGTTGTGATTTAAACATTCATACGATTTTAACAGGAGGAGAACTAAGTAAAGTCAATAAAGCAACCTCTGGTTATTTTTCTAATATCATGTTGGATCGTTTTCATTTTGATAAAGCTTTTATTGGTTCTCTTGGTTTTAAAGACATCAATGGTTTTACAACGTGTTCTCTTAATATGATTGATATGATACGTCATGTTATTAATCAAACCAATGAATTAATTGTAGTATGTGATTCATCCAAAATGGAAGTGGATTCACCTTATATTTCTTGTTCCTTTAAAGAAGTTGATACCTTTGTCACCGATAGCCTTACTCAAGATCAAAGAACTATCTTAAAAGACATCAAAAACATCATCACATTATAAAAAACTATGAGTTCTTAAAAAAGGTCAACCTTACAATGATTGGGTTGACCTTTATTTTTTAGGCAAATGCCATATTTATAATTTTATTAAAATTCCATGAACCAAAATCATAAGAATGAATACCAATTACTTTCACTCCATAGTTTTCATATTCATGTATATGAGAAACAATTTGTGGTGCAAAGAAGACAATATCATATTGTTCAATACAATTCGATAAATGATGTAAATAAGTAGAATCAACTTGAACATCTAATTTCTTTAACTTCAATTCTTTTTCGATTTTCTGTGCAAAATAACTAGATGAAACACCGGAAGAACATACAAACAAAATCTTTTTAATATTTGGATTATGTATCACTATTTCTTCATTGGAATTTGTTTGCGTTTCATTTAAAAATTCGAAAAAAGATTTAAAATGATCACAAACAATGGCTAAGTCATCAATCATAAAATGAAGCGAAAAAACAATTTTATCATCTTGTACAATTTCCAAATCAACAATTTTATCTCCTAAAAAGACAATTGTTCCTGTTTTATCATTTTGTTGAAATACGATATGATACTTTTCTTTTTCAGTTGCCATTGGATATGAACAACTCCAATGATAAAAGAAAGCTTCTATCAAACTCATTTGATATTCGATCATGTTCTCACTCCCATTTCTGATTTGAGAGTTTAACACAAACAATTTTTATTTGTCAAATTTTCCAGGCGTGTAAACGTTAACAAGTTGGAATTATGCTTAATTGTACCTTTTCACGAGTATAATCAATATTAGATACCCATACATGTACAATATCTCCTACTGCCAATACTTCACTTGGATGTGAAATCTTATGATTGGCACATTTGGAAATATGAATTAAACCATCACTGTGTAATCCAATATCGACAAACGCTCCAAAATCCACAACATTACGAACCGTTCCTTCTAGTTCTTGTCCAATTTTTAAGTCTTCTAAATGAAGAATATCACTTCTTAATTTAGGTGCATCATATTGATCACGATAATCTCTTTGTGGTTCTTGTAAAGCTTGTACAATATCTTGAATTGTATACACATCACTATTTAGTTCTTGAGCAGCTTGTTCAATATCAATATCAAATTTTTGTCCAAATTTAGTAACGTGATACTTTTTAATTAACTCATTGGCAATGCCATAACTTTCAGGATGGATTCCTGTGGCATCTAGTGGATTTTGACCGTTTTCAATTCGTAAGAAACCAGCACATTGCACAAAGGCTTTCGGTCCTAATTTGTTTACTTTTTTAATTTGATCACGATTTGTGAATTCTCCATTTTCATTACGATATTTAATGATTTCATTGGCTACATTTTTGCTTAACCCCGCTACATGACACAATAAAGCCGGTGAAGCTGTATTAATATTAACACCTACACGGTTTACTGATTTAGTTACTACGAAATCCAAGCGTTCTTTTAATTGTTTTTGAGGAAGATCATGTTGATATTGTCCTACCCCAATGCTTTGTGGATCAATTTTAATTAATTCACTTAATGGATCCAATACACGACGAGCAATGGAAACCGCACTTCGTTCTTCAACTTGAAGGTCCGGAAATTCTTGACGAGCTTCTTCTTGAGCACTATATACACTTGCTCCGGCTTCCGATACAATAATGTATTCACAAGTTAAATGATTATCTTGAATCACTTTCGCTACGAATTCTTCGCTTTCTCTTGAAGCGGTACCATTTCCAATCGCAATGATTTCAATTGTAAATTTCTTAATTAAATTCACTAAAATACGCTGTGCTTCTTGTTTCTTATTTTGAGGCGCATGAGGATAAATTTTATCTACTTGTAATAGTTTACCAGTGGCATCAAGTGTTGCCAATTTACAACCATGTGCATACCCTGGATCAAATCCTAAAATCGTTCTTCCCTTTAGAGGTGGTTGCATCAATAGTTTTTCAAGATTCATTGAAAATACTTCAATCGATTGTGTTTGTGCTTTGGCTGATAATTCACTACGAATTTCTCTTTCCACACTTGGGAACAATAAACGCTTACATCCATCGTTCACTGCTTTTTCAATGTATTCCAATGCTTGAGTATTACGATCTCTAGTAATTCCTCGAAGGGCATAACGTATCGCATTTTCTTCATTAAACTCAAAAGAAACGGTAATTACTTTTTCTTTTTCCGCACGATTAATGGCCATAATTTGATGATTTGCCAAATATTTTACTGGTTTAGAAAAATCATAATACAATTGATAGACTTTCTTTTCATCGTTATGATCTTTTTTCGCTTTTGTGACGATTCTTCCATATTTTTCAATTGATTCTTTCACACGCCATCTTAATTTCGCATTATCCGACACCATTTCGGCAATAATATCACAAGCCCCTTGTAAAGCTTCTTCGATTGTTTTTACTTCCTCATTTAAAAATGATTGTGCTTCTTTACCATCAAAGTATTTAGGACAACTATAAATTAAATTTGCAAGTGGTTGTAGTCCTTTACGAATTGCTTCCGTAGCTCTTGTTTTTTTCTTTTCTTGATATGGACGATAAATATCATCGACTTGACTAATTTTAGTACATTGTTCAATTTCTTTTTTTAATTCTTCTGTTAATTTACCCTTTGTTTCAATTAAACGACATACATCTTCTTTTCGTTTTTGAAGATTCACTTGATATTTATATTCTTCATCAATTGTTTGAATTTGTTCCTCATCAAGAGCTCCTGTCATTTCTTTTCGATAACGAGCAATAAAAGGAACCGTAGCTCCTTCTTGTAATAAATTCAATACATTTTGTACTTGTTCTTCTTTAATATTTAACGATTGAGCAATCGCTTTAATTTGTGTTTCCATATTTTCACCCCACAATATTTTATACGAAAAAGAATTCGTTGTAAATTGAGCAAAAAGTATAGTACAATGACTTGTAGAAAGCAGGTGTAACTATGAAAGTAACAAATGATATTAAATATGTAGGTGTAAATGACCATGAAATAGATTTATTTGAAGGCCAATTTCAACTAGAAAGAGGAATGGCCTATAATTCCTATGTTATTTTAGATGACAAAATTGCCATTATGGATTCTGTTGATGCTCATTTTGGACAAGTTTGGCTTAACAACATTAAAACCGTATTAAACGGTAAAACCCCAGATTATCTTGTTGTACATCACATGGAACCCGATCACAGTGCCAATATTACTTTATTAGCCAATGAATACCCTGATATGACGATTGTTTCAAGTATGCAAGCTTTTACAATGATGAAACAATTCTATGGATCTGATTATCAAGATCGTCGTCTTATTGTCAAAGAAGGTTCTACATTAGAATTAGGTAAACATACTCTATCTTTTATTGGAGCGCCTATGGTTCACTGGCCAGAAGTATTAATGAGCTACGATGCATGTGATAAAGTATTGTTCTCAGCTGATGGATTTGGTAAATTTGGTGCCAACGATATTGAAGACCCTGAAGGATGGGCTTGTGAGGCGAGACGTTACTATTTTGGTATCGTCGGAAAATATGGTGTTCAAACGCAAAATGTATTAAAAAAGGCAAGCAATTTAGATATCCAAATTATTTGTCCTTTACATGGTCCAGTATTAGATGAAAATTTAGGTTATTACTTAGATTTATATAATACTTGGTCTTCTTACCAAACTGAAAGTGAAGGCATTTTAATTGCGTATTCTTCTGTATATGGAAACACGAAAAACGCATGTTTAGAATTGAAAAAAGTATTAGAAGAAAAAGGATGTCAAAAAGTAGTATTAGCCGACTTAGCTAGAGAAGATATGCATGAATGCATTGAAGATGCCTTCCGTTATGGAAAAATCGTATTGGCTTCTATTACATACAATGCCACTATTTTCCCTCATATGAATACTTTTATTGAAAACTTAGTAGAACGTAACTTCCAAAATAAAACAATTGGATTCATGGAAAATGGGTCTTGGGCTCCTATGGCCAATAAAGTTATGCTTAAAAAATTAGAAAACTGTAAAAATATTACTTTCACAGAAAATAACGTATCCATTCGTGGTGCGATGAATGATGCATCAAAAGCACAAATTAAAGCATTGGCAGATGAATTAATGAAATGATTGAACAAGTAATTAAAATTGCCAAAGAAGCAGGTACTTTATTTAGGAATCAACGTGATTTTGAGATTCAAGAAAAAACCGATGTTGCCAATATTGTAACTTCTATGGATCTTAAAATTCAAAATATGGTATTGGACAAGCTACAAAAATTATTACCTGAAGCAAGTATCTATGCTGAAGAAAATGATGTAAGACAAATGAATGATGGCTATGTATGGGTCGTTGACCCAATAGATGGTACTACTAATTATGCTTATGATTTTAAGTTTAGTTGTATTTCAATTGCCTTATTGTATAAAAAAGAAGAATATTTAGCTGTTGTCTATAATCCTTATTTAGATGAAGTATTTTATGCTCAAAAAAATAAAGGCGCTTATTTAAATTCAAATCGAATTCATGTTTCAAACAATGATTGTGCAAGTTCAATTTGCACCATTGGAACCAGTCCCTACTACAAAGAATATGCCGATGAAACATTTAAAGTTATGAAAAATGTATTTATCAATACACGTGATATTCGTCGAACAGGTTCCGCGGCTTTAGATTTGTGTTATTTAGCTTGTGGAAGAATCGATGCCTTTTATGAGCGTTTATTATCACCTTGGGATTATGCCGCTGGTAGTTTAATCATTAAAGAAGCCGGTGGTACAATTGAAACTTTAAGTCCTTATACATGGTCATTTGAAAATACTCAACCTATTGTAGCTACTAACTCCATAAATCACGATGATTTTTTAGAAATTATCATAACCACTAATAAAAATTAGTGGTATCGTAAGCCCTATAAGGGCGTGTTGTTGCGCAGGGTCCTTCGACCACTGAGGACCTGCCAGCCGCAACGCTTTCACATGCTGCCTCTAGAAGAGGCGTGGTAAATCGCTTG
>JAQYFP010000099.1 GCA_028723085.1 Erysipelotrichaceae bacterium
ATCATTACAACACATTCTGTATGCCATCCTGGTCTTCCTTTAGACCATGGTGAATCCCATTGAATTCCTTTATCCGTAGCTTTCCATAAAGTAAAATCTAATGGATTTTCTTTTTTAGAGTTTTCATCAATACGTGCTCCAACAACTAAGTCTTCCATATTTTGATGAGATAATTCACCATATGTCGGATCACTCTCAATTCTAAAATAAACGTCTCCGTCTACTTGATAAGCAGCTCCTTTTTCAATTAATTTAGCAATAAAATCAATAATTTTATCCATTGTTTCGGTAACTCTAGGACTTACATCAGGTAAATCTGCATGTAATCCTAATCGTACTTCATTGTATGCTTTAATGTATTTGTCTGTAATTTCTTTTTCGCTTACATTATTTTCAATTGCTGTGTTAATAATTTTGTCATCTACATCGGTATAGTTACTAACAAATGTAACATCATATCCTTGCACTTCAAGTGCTTTTTTCAATGTATCAAAAACAACTATTGGCCGGGCATTCCCGATGTGTGGGTAATTGTAGACAGTTGGTCCACAAACATACATTGAAATGTGATTTTCTTTAATTGGTTTTAATTCTTCTATTTTTTGAGAATAACTATTATATAACTTCATAACTGCCTCTTCCTACTCTTCTTCATTTAATTGTAATGTCAGATCACGGAATTGTTCTAATAAATCTTCATCAATTCCTTGTTCTTTCATTTGTTCTAAATAAACTTTATCTAAATCATCGACGTCCTTTGTTAGTTCGTCACGATCTTTTTTTGATAATTGTGTTCGAATTGCCATATATTAATCCTTCCAATCGTATAAATAGAATACCGTAAATGTAGTTCAATTTCAAGAATTCAAAAAAAAAGACATCACGAATGATGTCTTTTCATAACTAGTTCTTATCCTAATTCAGCAAAGTATTTGATTGTACGAACCATTTGGCTAGTGTATGAGTTTTCGTTGTCATACCAAGAAACAACTTGCACATGAGTGTTTCCATCTTCCATTTCGTGTGCCATTGTTTGAGTAGCATCGAATAATGATCCATAACGCATACCGATGATGTCGCTAGAAACTAATTGTTCTTCAGTGTATCCGAATGATTCAGTTGAAGCAGCTTTCATAGCAGCATTGATTTCATCAACTGTAACTTTTCCTTTAACAACTGCAACTAAGATAGTTGTAGATCCTGTAGGAGTTGGAACACGTTGAGCAGATCCGATTAATTTTCCGTTTAATTCAGGGATAACTAATCCGATAGCTTTTGCAGCACCTGTTGAGTTAGGTACGATATTTACGGCAGCAGCACGTGAACGACGTAAGTCACCTTTACGTTGTGGTCCGTCTAATGTCATTTGGTCTCCAGTGTAAGCATGAACTGTAGTCATGATTCCTGATTGAATTGGAGCTAATTTGTTTAAAGCATCAGCCATTGGTGCTAAACAGTTTGTTGTACATGAAGCAGCAGAGATAATAGTATCTTCAGCAGTTAATGTATCGTGGTTTACATTGTAAACGATTGTTGGTAAGTCATTTCCTGCTGGTGCAGAGATAACAACTTTACGAGCTCCTGCATCGATATGAGCTTGAGCTTTAGCTTTTGAAGTATAGAATCCTGTACATTCTAATACTACATCTACTCCTAATTCACCCCAAGGTAATTTAGATGCATCAGCTTCAGCATAGATAGTGATTTCTTTACCATCAACGATGATAGATCCTTCACCAGCTTGAACTTTATCAGCTAATTTGTAAGTTACTTGACTTGAATCTTATTTTAATAATTGAGCTAACATTTTAGGGCTAGTTAAGTCATTGATTGCTACAACTTCATACCCTTCTGCGTCGAACATTTGACGGAATGCTAAACGTCCGATACGTCCAAAACCATTAATTGCAACTTTTACTGTCATTTCAGTAAATCCTCCTTTAAAATTCTACTTAATTATAAAATCCTTAGACTACTTTGTCAATAAATTCGCAAACGGATTAGTTTTTAAGATTACATACTTTGTGATAGAATAAAAAGCAAGGAGGATTTTTACATGAATCATAATAAAATCCTTGAACTATTAGAAAGTGATGCT
>JAQYFP010000100.1 GCA_028723085.1 Erysipelotrichaceae bacterium
TATCAATAGAAGGATCCAAGCTCTTCCATTTATCCGCCAAAGCAAGGGCAGGATAAATATGACCTCCCGTTCCTCCTGTTACTAAACAAATTTTCATATTCCCATATATTATCTATTTTTTTATTGTCAAAATCAAGTAAAAAAAAGCAGCTTCTATTTAGAAGCTACTTGAATTGGTTCATCATAGTTTTCTAAAGAAGCTACTAGAACAAAACGATAAGTAGAATGTAGACCATAATCCAAATCACATGTTGATAAAGTAACAACCCGATTCACGTTTTCTTGATTTGTGAAATGCGTTGATGTTTGTTCATATCGACTCATCATTTGATTCATATCAAAATTAGTTGTGTAATATTCACATCCATCTTGCACTTGCGAAAAGCAAATCACATTGCATTTATAATTTTGATTTGGTGTCAATAAATAATAATAAGGATGTTCCTTATAATACGATTCATCTTTATATTCTTTTATTGAAGTAAACATTCCTCCACTATCAACTGAATGACCATAAATAATCGAATTCGTATCTGAGAAATCTCTTTGATTATCACAATTCAAGAAAATAGAACCCAAATTATTATCTTCTTTTAAATACGTATGATTTAAATAATAAGAATTATCACTTCCTTGTACGACAGGAAAAGATATCTCACTATCAGGTATTAAAATCCAAGCAATAATATCCGGATTTTTTTGTTGAAGGGAATCCCAATCTACTTCATATACATTGTCTTCGGACACAATTGTTTTTTCCATTTCTTCTACTTCTTTATTCACCGAATTCTTAACTTGATAAATTTGAAATAATTGAAATGCACTAAAACAAAATACACCAAGACAAACAATAAATAAAATACTATTTAATATCTTTTTCATAAATTCAGCCTATATTCATTTACACATTCAACGACATCTAATATATCATGACTCATCTTAAAATTCATCACTTTGCTCATTCTTTTTTCATTTAAACAATCACAAGCCTCTTGAATTTCACCCGCAAAATCACTTTTCATTTTGATTGTGAGTTGTTCTTTTTTGCCATTCATATCAATAAAAACTACTTCACTTTTCCAAAAAGATGGAATGGTAATTGTTCCTTGTTCTGTAACAATAATAGCCTTCCCTTTATTTTCACTATAATACAACCAAGAACAATTAGCCTGAGCAACAATTCCATTTTCATATTGAATCTGACTCATCATGCCAAAATCACATTGATAATCTTGATAACGAATAGGACTTGCCACAATATGTTTCATTTCAGAATTTGCCATATAATGACAAAAACAAATTGGATATACCCCCACATCATAGGAACTACCTCCATATAATGGATTCATAGCCCAACTATCTTTTTCATATTGATCTTTACAATCATAAGAATAATCTGCCTGGATAGATAATATCTTTCCATATTGTCCAGATTGAAGTCGTTTACGAATTTCTACATTAACAGGAATAAAACAAGTTTTATGAGCTTCCATTAGAAAACAACGATTTTTCTTAGATGCTTGTTCTAATCGAGCTAATTCTTCATTGCTTCGAACCATTGGTTTTTCACAAATAACATGCTTACCATAAGAAAAACACAATAAAATTTGTTCTAAATGTAAGTGATTGGGTGTACAAATATAAACAACATCGACATTTTTATCTTGTAACATATCTTCATAAGAACCATAAGAAACACAGGCATGATATTGTTCTTTATATTGATTTGCCTTATCTATACTACGTGAACAAACTGCATATAAACAAGCATCATCAACACTTAATATTCCTTGAATCACGCGATGGGCTATATTTCCCAAACCCATTACTCCAAAACGAATCATTATAAAGCCTCAATTGTATAACTTGTTTCAAATACTTCTTGTGGTTTTAAAATCATAGTTCCTTCACGTGTATAGAAATCATCGTGTCCGTATTCAAAATCAGCATGTCCAAACCATGGTTCAATACAAATAAAGTCACTTGGTACATCAATTGTCCATAAAGCTAAATAAGGGAAACCATCAATACTCATTCTAACTCTAGGTTCTCCTTTACATGAAAGCGTAACATATTTAGATTTTAGGTCTTTATAAATAATTGTTGCGTATTTCTTAATATCATCTCTTGAACATTTCCAAGTATCAAAAGAAACATCTTTATATTCAACTTTCTTTTCAAAACTTGGATCAAATAATAACTGTTTAGCTTGTTCTTTTACTTCAAAATCAATGGAATAATCTTCAAATTTTTCATTGTTATTTTGTGGAACAATAAAAGCTGGATGTAAACCAAAAGTATATGGCATATCTTCCTGAGAAGTATTTTGAATATGATATTCAATTTTTAATTGACGTCCAACTAGTGAATATTTAATTTCATAATGAAAAGAAAAAGGATACTGTTTTAAAGTTTCCTCATTCGCATCTAAAATGAATACGATAGAATCTTTATTTTGTTGCCCATTCAAAGTCGCATAACGAATTAAACCATGATTTTTCATTGCATACTTTTCACCATGGATTGTGTACTCTTTAGTTGCGGTATTTCCGATAATTGGAAACAAAGTAGGATTCTTTCCAGACCATCCTTGATTTCCTTGATACATTAATTCTTTATTTTTTTCTAAATCATAAAAAGATTGGATTTCTCCACCTTTTTCACTACATTCCAAACGAACAAATTCATTTTCTAAAATAAATGACATTATAATTCCTCCTTAAGATAATAATAAATGGGATCCCTTTCAATTTCATCAAGAACCACATCCGCTTCTTTTTTTACAACATCCTTCGCATTTCCCATAGCTACACCGATATCAGCTTGTTTCAACATCAATATATCGTTTTCACCGTCGCCAAAACAAATCGTTTGATCAATTTGTTTTAATTTTTTATATTCTTGAACAGATATTGCTTTATCTAATCCATTCATACGGATTTCAAGACAATCAGGGTAACGAACAATTCCTTTATTTTCAAATAAATCATAAAAATATTTTTGATGTTTTAAATCTGTGGTCATAACT
>JAQYFP010000101.1 GCA_028723085.1 Erysipelotrichaceae bacterium
AAGGAGCATAGGATATGCTCGATTTTTCGTATATATGCAGAAAAATATGTCCAAATTTTTACAATTTTAGAAAATGGTGAAAAATTGGCAAAATATAACCCCTCGAATAAAATAAAACGAGGGGTTTGTCAACAAACTGAAAGTAGATTTTACAATCTACTTATTTTTATTTTTAATACTAGACTCAATTAATCCGATAAATAGTGGATGCGCACGATTTGGTCTTGATTTGAATTCAGGGTGATACTGTACTCCAACAAAGAAAGGATGATCAATAGCTTCAATTGCTTCAACTAATTGTTTATCAGGACTAGTTCCTGAAATAAGCATGCCATTTTGTTCAAATTCAGAACGATAAATATTATTGAATTCATAACGATGTCTATGACGTTCTTCAATCATTTCTTGTTTGTACAATGCGTGTAGCTTGGTATTTGGAACAACTGAACAAGGATAAGCACCTAAACGCATTGTTCCACCTTTTCTTACTTCACCTTTTTGATCTTCCATGAAATCAATGATTGTGTGTTGACTTTGTGCATCAAATTCATAACTATTGGCGTCTGTATATCCTAATACGTTACGAGCAAATGAAATAGCTGCAATCTGCATTCCAAGACAAATACCTAAATAAGGAATTTTCTTATTGTATGCATATGTGGCAACTTGAATCATTCCTTCAATACCACGGTTTCCAAATCCACCTGGAAGAATGATACCATCAACGTCCTTGAATATTTCGTCAAAATCTTGGTTTTCAATGTTTTCAGAATCAATCCATTTAATATCTACATCGACTCCACATGTGAATCCAGCATGCGTCAAAGCTTCAGAGACACTTAAATACGCGTCATGAAGACTTACGTATTTTCCAACTAAAGCAATTGTTACTTTACCAGATACATTTTCAATACGTTCGATGACTTGATACCATTCTGTTAAGTCAGGAACACGAACTTCAGAATTTGTTTTTTCACAAATAATATCTGCTAGGTGTTGATCTTCTAACATTAAAGGTACTTTGTACAATGAATCAAGGGTTGTATTTTGAATAACGCATCTTTTTTCAACATTACAGAATAAACTGATTTTATCTAAAACAGATTCTGGAATTTGTTCATCACATCGACATACAATAATGTCCGGGTTGATTCCATATGATTGTAATTCTTTAACTGAGTGTTGAGTTGGTTTTGATTTGTATTCTTTACTTCCAGAAATATATGGAACATACGTTACATGGATAAAAATACAGTTGTTTCTTCCTACTTCTAAGGCAACTTGGCGAATAGATTCAAGGAAAGGTAAACTTTCAATATCGCCTGTTGTTCCTCCTATTTCAGTGATTACAAAGTCAGCCTGTGCATGTTTACCTGCTTGAATCACAAAGTTTTTGATTTCATCGGTAATATGAGGGATAACTTGTACAGTTTGTCCAAGGTATTTTCCTTCACGTTCTTTGTTGATAACATTCCAATATACTTTTCCGGTTGTTAAATTGGAATATTGATGTAAATTTTCATCAATAAAACGTTCATAATGTCCTAAGTCTAAATCGGCTTCAAGTCCATCATCGGTAACAAATACTTCACCGTGTTGAAAAGGGGACATTGTTCCTGGGTCCACGTTAATGTATGGATCCAATTTTTGTGAGGTTACTTTATAACCTCTAGATTTAAGTAATCGTCCTAGACTGGCTGCACTGATTCCTTTACCAAGACCAGATACGACTCCACCAGTCACAAATATGTATTTAGCCATATCGATCCTCCTTTTTTTCTGATTCAAGATTATATTCTTATAGGGTTTAGTTCGTCAATCTTTTTTTAATATTTTTAATTTGACATTATTATTGTATAAATAGTCTGATTATAATAAAATTATTATGATAATTTAAGAAAATGTATATGAATCATAGACAAGAGGTGGTACGATGAATCGAACTTCGCTTTGCATAAAAATGCTTCTTCTTCTAAAATCACGTGGAAGAATGAATACGGCTCAACTTTCGCAAGAACTAGAAACAAACCCTAGAAATATTCGTGAATTTCGAAAAGAATTAGAAGTTGCAGGTTACAACATTAAAGAAACAAAGGGAAGATATGGTGGCTATGAATTAGTAGAAGATGACTTATTTCCAGTTATTCGTTTAAGTGATGACGAAGTAAAAGCTTTAGATGAATCTAGATATCTTGTCAGTTCACATAAAGAATATACACGACTTAAATCGTATAATAACGCAATCGATAAAATCATGCAGATGTATCATAATGAGTCTCGTAGTCCTAACTACTTTATGGATACGCCGGGATATGTTTTAACCAATGAAATGATTGCCTTTCTTGATACAATGAAAAAGGGAATTGAATTAGGTCGTTGTATTTCATTAACATATCAAACATCAAAGGAAGATAGTCCTTGTACTTTTTTGTTTGATCCATATGAAATATTACACTACCATCAAGCTTATTATGTAATAGGCTTTTCTCATCGACGCGATGATATACGAATTTTTCGTTTCTCAGATCAAAGAATGTTTAATTGTGAACTAACGAATCGAAAGTTTTTAAAGGATTCAAATTATCGTTTGGAAATGTATATTGGAAAACATTCTATTATTAAAGGAAATTTCGTTCAGGTCACATTAAAAGTAAAAGCCAATATTCGCAGAATGTTTAAAGAAATGTATTGGGGATATGAATTTAAAGAAGAAATTTATGATGATTATTCTTTGTTTTCTTTTATAATTGAAGATGTGCTTGATTTATATCGCAAAATTTATTCATTTACAGATGGAATTGAAATAGTTTCTCCAAAAGAAATAAGGGAAAATTATGTTCAATCACTAAAAAATACATTAAAAAATTATGAAAGCAGGTGATGAACTTGATACATGTAAGTGACTTATTACATTTTCAACAGTGTTCACGATTGGCGTACAATTATTACACAAATAAAAAACCGATGGAAAGTTTCTATCATCTTGATGTTCCATATTCGGAACTATATTGTCGCTTATTGAATATTAGTGAATATGGAAGTGGACAAACAGGAGATGACAACGAAGCAAGTTTAAAATTGCTTCAAGAAAATAAATATATATTAAATGCACGTTTTGAATATCGACAATGTCGTACTAAAATTCCTGTTCTTATAAAAAAAGAAGATGGGTTTTGTGCGGTATATCCTTTTTTGTCTTCTTATCCCAAAGAATTTGAAGCACAAAAAATGAAGATTAATCAAATAATATGTGAAAAACTAGGTGTACATATCAATGAACATAAAGTGATTTATTTAAATAAAGACTATGTCCGTAAAAATGAATTAAACATTGAAGAATGTTTAATTTTAGGAAATCATTTTTTCAATAAAAGAAACAATTTAGGAAAAGAAGTTGATGAAGTAGTTAATGGAGTAGATGTTGATGTCGATGCTTTGATTGATCAAGTTCAATCTTTATTTTCAAAGTCAATTCCTGAAGCTGTTCGTTCTAAAAAATGTACAGCAGGAAGACGGTGTCGTTTCTATGATTTTTGTTTTGATGAATCGAATCAACCGGATGATTCCATATTATTTTTAACGACTTCTCGTCATAAACTTGATTTATATGAAGAAGGTATTCAACATATCAAAGATATGAAAATAAATAAAATTGAAGGGTTTCGCTTGCAGTATTCTCAATACATGGCAAGTCTAAATGGTCGTTTTCTTGATCTAGGTGCTATTATTCCCTGGATTTCTAAGATTCAATATCCAATTTCTTATTTAGATTTTGAATGGGATACTTTTGCGATTCCACCATATGAAAATATGAAACCTTTTGATGTTCTATGTTTTCAATATAGTTTACACGTTGAAAATGAAAAACATGAATTATCACACTGTGATTTCTTTTCAACTGGGGATTGTCGAAAGAAATTTGTAGAGTCTTTAATCGAAAACATTCCTTCGACGGGTTCTATTCTTGTTTATAACATGGAAGGAGCTGAAAAATTGAGATTGATTCAGCTTTCACAACAATTTCCGGAGTATAAAAATCAATTAGAAAGTATATGGACAAGAATGATTGATTTGTCAAAGCCATTTGAACTAGGCGTTTTTTATGATAATCGCATGCGCGGTCATTATTCTTTGAAAAATTTATTGCCGATATTTACGGATGAAGTTTCTTATAAAGAACTTGAAATTCAAAATGGTATGAATGCGGTATTCGCATATCGTACCTATGATCATGCGACAATTAAACAAAAAGAAGCTATTCGTCAACAGATTAGTAAGTATTGTGCCATGGATACGTATTCCGAATTTATTGTGTATCATGGTTTATTAGATGTGATTGAGGAGGAAATATGCCAAACATTATAACTCATACGATTTTTGCCGATGAAGTATTAGAAAACCTTGATTGGAATTTATCGAGTAAACAACTATATGAAATTGGTTCAAACGGACCTGATTACTTATTTTTTCATGGATTAAATCCAACTCATTTAAAAGCTCATTCGAATTGTCGTACATTAGGATCAATTTGTCATAAATCCAATGTCAATGATTTTTATCTTTCTTGTCTTGAATCTATTCGTAAAGAACAAGATTTGGATGTGAGACAAGATATGATTGCCTATGTTTGTGGTCATTTATGTCATTGGATTCTTGATGCGACGGTACATCCTTATGTTTTTTATCGAACTGGTGATTGTACTGGCCAAAGTAGCTGGTGGCATCATCGTTTTGAATCGGTACTTGATGCGATTGTTTTGAAAGTTAAAAGAGAAGTGACAATCAAAGATTATAAAGCATATGAAATATGTGATGTTTCAAAAGAGTTGGTGCGTGCCATTGCGCGCATTTATGTGCCAATTGCGAAAAATGTATTTGATTTAGATGTAAAGCCTCATGAAATAATGGAAAGCTTACAAGATTGGTGTGCAATTGAGAAAATTCTATATGATGCTTCAGGACGTAAGCTAAAGCCTCTTTCTTCTGTTGAGTTAGCACTTGGAAAAGAAAATGCTTTATCGGGTTTAATTGTTCCTAATGAACCAGATGATCCATTTGATACTTGTAACTTGTTGCACAATGCATGGTGTCATCCTTGCGATGATACAAAAATTTCTACGGCTAGTTTCTTTGATTTATACGAACAAGCAAAAAGAGATGCATTATATGTAATTCCTTTATTTGTTGATTGCATTGATGATGAAACAAAACAAGATGATTTATTTTCATTCATTGGGAATCGAAATTATGACTTAGGTATTTCAAAGGATTTACCAATGAAGTATTTTAAATTAATTTATTAATGATTTTATTGATTTTTATTGTAAAATAGAAAACAAATAGAAAGGATCTATCAAGATGTATAAAATTTTAAAGAAAGAAGTATTAAATCCTACTGTTACAAAAATGGTTATTGATGCTCCTTTTGTTGCCAAGCGAGCAAAAGCAGGTCAATTTATTATTTTACGCGTTGATGAACAAGGAGAACGTATTCCTTTGACAATTGCGGATAGTGATTCACAAACTGGTGAAGTTACAATTATTTTCCAAATTGTAGGAAAAACTACAATGTTGTTAAATCATTTAAATGAAGGCGATTCATTACATGATTTTGTTGGTCCATTAGGAAAACCAAGTGAAATTGAAGCAAATGAAAAAGTTTGTGTCATTGGTGGAGGTGTAGGTTGTGCTATTGCCTATCCAACTGCTAAAGCTTTTCATAAAGCAGGTGCGGATGTAACTACAATTGTAGGTTTCCGTAATAAAGACTTAGTAATTTTAGAAGATGAATTTAAAGAAGTAAGTGATTCTTATTATTTAATGAGTGATGATGGTTCTGTTGGTGAAAAGGGATTAGTTACAAATAAATTAGAAGAATTAATTCAAAATGGTGAAAAATTTGATCGTGTAATTGCCATTGGTCCAATTATCATGATGAAATTTGTATGCTTAACAACTAAAAAATACGATATTCCTACAATTGTAAGTATGAACCCTGTTATGATTGATGGAACTGGAATGTGTGGTGGATGTCGATTAAAAGTAGACGGACAAATGAAATTTGCTTGTGTTGATGGACCAGACTTTGATGGTCATTTAGTTGATTTCGATGAAGCAATGTCTCGTAATACAGCTTATCGTGATTTTGAAGCACATCAAAGAGAAGAAACATGTAATTTATTGTCTAAGGAGGTTCAATAATGCCTAATATGTCTTTAAATAAGGTTCCGATGCCTACTCAAGAACCACAAGTTCGTTGTCATAATTTTGATGAAGTAACAACAGGTTATACTGAAGAAATGGCAATTGAAGAAGCTAACCGTTGTCTTCACTGTAAAAATAAACCATGTGTAAGTGGTTGTCCTGTAAATGTAAATATTCCTGATTTTATTGAACAAGTAAAACAAGGAAATTTTGAAGAAGCATATAATATTATCTCTGTTACTTCTTCATTACCAGCTGTATGTGGTCGTGTTTGTCCTCAAGAAAGTCAATGTGAAAAACACTGTGTTCGTGGTATTAAAGGAGAACCTGTTGCGATTGGTCGTTTGGAACGTTTTGTTGCGGATTGGCATCGTGAACATAATCAAGCTATTATTGAAAAACCACAATCTAATGGACATAAAGTGGCAATTGTTGGAGCTGGACCAGCTGGTTTAACTTGTGCAGGTGACTTAGCAAAAAAAGGGTATGAACTTACTGTTTTTGAAGCTCTTCACGTTGCAGGTGGGGTATTAATGTATGGGATTCCTGAATTCCGTTTACCA
>JAQYFP010000102.1 GCA_028723085.1 Erysipelotrichaceae bacterium
ATTCAACATGTTGAATACCATAAAGTGTTTTCATCGGAGTTTTAACAATAATTCTTTTCAAGCCACTTATCCCCTTTCTCAAATAAGTAAACTTTGCATAAAATATATTACTTCCTATTTTCGTATCTTCTTCGATAATAGTCCATCGTACGATATTCTATGATGTCTTTCATATGGTTTTTAAATGATTGTAGATGTATTACATCATTTAAATCATCTCTTATAGCTAGTGCATAGCCTTCTTTTTCAATAAAGAATCCATTTCCTGATGCTTTTAAGAATTTAATTGGCATTGTCTTAGCTTTTGTAAGATGTTGTTTATCTGTCATTTCTTTATATTTTTCATATGTAATATTTGCTGAGAAGTCTTTCCAGTTATTTCCGTGATCAAAGAACTCTTTCCAGCTTTTTAATACATCTTTATCAGTAACTGCTAGTTTAATGTTTCCTTCGTTATAGAAACTACATAGAATTGGCATTTTATAGACTTTTACCATGTCTGTTTTTTCAATTACATCTAAGAAGTCTTTTCCTATACTGTTGTATAATTGTTCTTCTTCAACCGTTAATTCATTATTTTCATGTAGAAAATCTAAATATTGTCTAAATGGATTTTCTTTAGAGTGTTTTAAACAATATTCATATACTTCTGTTTCCATGTATGTAAACAGTTCTACTCGTGTAGGTACTTTTCCATTTAATATTTCTTTAACTTTATAATATTCTTGTCGTATTTGTTCTTTAACAGACATTGTACGTTTATCCATTTCCCTGAATAAATCAATTAATCTCATGTCAAAGTCAACGATACAATCATCTGGATAGTCAAAATCATATTGATTAAATACTTTCGCGTTACTTGTTTGTTCTTGTCCACTTAATAAAAAAGGAGCTTTTCCTGCTTTTTCATAGTTTCCAATAAAATCTAGAACATTTAAATATTGTTTTCCTTCACTGATTCTTAGTCCTCTTCCTAATTGTTGTAGAAATACAACAGGTGATTCCGTTGGTCTAAGAAACATGACCATATCAAGTTGAGCAATGTCTACGCCTTCATTAAACATATCCACTGAGAAAATGACTTGGATTTCTTCATTTTTTAGTTTATTAATCGCAATGTTTCTTTCTTCTGAAAATTCACCATTGGCATCACTATAAACAGCTACAGATTTAATTCCTCTTTTACAGAATTGTTTAGCCATTTCTTCAGCATGTTTTCGCGAGCTACAAAACCCCAGTGCTCTACTCGATTTATATTTTTTATAATATTTGTATATTAAATCATATCGTTTTTCATTCCCGATATATTTTTCATCCAAATCCTTTTCCCGATATTTTCCTTTAAATAAGCGTAAATTAGAATAATCAGTTTCATCATAGATTCCATAGTAATGAAATGGTACAAGGTCTCCTCTATTAATCGCATCTTTTAAAGTAATTTCATAGGGAACATTATAATCACATATTTCATATATGTTTCTTCCATCCATTCTTTCAGGAGTAGCTGTTAGTCCTAATAAAAACTTTGGTTTAAAGTAATTAATGATATTCATATATTGGTCATTAACCGCATGATGAAATTCATCCACGACTACATAATCAAAATAATCTGGACTAAAATATTCATCAGTTAAATATTCACTTTTTCCTAATGTTGCCACTGAAGCAAAAATAACAGACTTTCCGATGTCTTTCTGTTTATTATAGAAGAATCCATAATCATCAGATTGTCTTACATTTCTAAAAGACTCCGCTGCTTGTTTTAGTATTTCTTCTCTATGGGCAACAAATAATACTCTTTTATAATCTTTTGAATCAAAAGCAGCTAAATATGTTTTTCCTACTCCTGTTGCAGCTTGAACTAAACCACGATTAGCTCCTTCTTCTCTCGTTTTTTCTAATTCAAACAAAGCTTCTATTTGAGCGCCTCTTGGTTCAAATACTTTTTCTTCAATTGGTTCAATAGGAATGTGTTTTGTGAAAGCAGGTTTATGCCAATTCTTTGCGTATTGTTTTAATTGATCATCATCTAAAACATAAGAATGGTTTTCATATAAGTCTAAAAACGTATTATAAAAATCATTAAAACTATTACTATCTTGTTTACTATTAAAACGATAGTTCCATTCAATTCCATTAGTTAATGCACTTTTAGAAATATTAGAAGAACCAATATACATTTCACTCATATCATCATAATGAAAGAAATAAGACTTTGGATGAAATGAACGATTTACTTCATTATAGAAACGTATTTCAACACGATCATTTAATTCTTTTTTTAATAAATAAAGAGCCGATGGTTGTGTAATCCCTAAATAATTTCCTGTTAAAATACGAATTTGTACGCCACGATCCAAAGCATTTTTTAAATCATTAAGAATCAATTTCACACCAGACTCCATCAAAAAAGATACAATGATATCAATTTGATTAGCACGAGCAAAACTATCTTTTAATTGATAATACAATTGTCTAGATTTATTATCATCTCCAGTCATTACATTCGTTGATTCTATTTTTTCCTTAAAATCACATTGAACCATTTTTCTTCCTCTCTTCCAGGACGTACATCTGAAGTAATCCACTGTTCTTCTAATACTAGATTATGTGTTTTATCCAATAAAGCCATAAAACGTTCTTCATTCATATCCGTAAAATATCTTCCATTTCTTTCACCAGAAAATGTTCCATATTTAAATGAAGTATAAATAACTCCTCCTTGTTTAAGAGCCTTATCCATTTTATTCATAACATCTACTAAATCATTTAAATCTAAATGTAAAATAGAAGAACAAGCCCAAATACCATCGTATTTATTCACTTCACAAAGATCTTGAAAATACATATGTTTTACTTCAATACCAAAGTTTTCTTTTACTAATCTACAAAGTTCCTCTGAGCCATCAATGGCATCTACATAAAAACCTTGTTCTATAAAATATTTTGTATCACGCCCAGAACCACAACCAAAATCTAGAATTAAATCACCTTTATTAAGTTTACTTAAAAACTTATCTTGCATATGGTGAAACTCTACATTTAGTGTTGTATCAACAAATGACTGTGCATTTTGATTATAATATTCAATTGTTTTAGTTTGATTATTCATAATGTTATTTTTCCTTTATCAGTATTTATCAACAAAAATATATTTATGGTGATAATCTAAATAATATTCCATTTCGTCATTATAATTTATGTTATAAATTTTCTTTTTATCATTTATATTTAATATTTTCGCGTCTTCCTCTGTTATCATAGTAGATGTTTTTATACTACCGTCAAAATTAAAAGTCATTAATCCACTATCAAATAATCTATCGTATGTTCCACTCAAAAGAATTCCATTATTTACTGATAATCTTTCTTTGCTATTTTCACAAACCGCCCATGGCTTGATATGACTTGCAATGAGAACTTGTGGAGTAGACACATTCGTAATAATGCATTTTCCATCATATTTTTTCATCAATTGATTTCTAAATGAGCCTTGTCCTATTCGCGCTTTTATAACCATTTCTTTTGTAGTAGCATCCAGTGATTCATCTTTTAATATTTGTTCCTCAACCTTGATTTCATCTTTATATTTATCAGTCTGCAAATATTTGAAACACCGGTATTTTTTAAGTGAATTGCTATACATATAATGACCTTTTAAATTCATATCAATAAAAACTTGCCAAACCATAATTTTTGAAATCGCAAGATCTAATTCATATAAACTCATATCTCTTAAATCTTTATCTATGTAGTTATTATTTAAAGCAATCTTCACAACTTCATTCAAACCATTATTATAATTACTACTGCTTTTCTCACTTAGAAGCTCTCCATTCCTTTTTTTCGTGGTTTTAAGCCATTCTAAAAATTCCATATTATCCCTTCTTCGCTAAATCTAACTTTTGAATCATTCAATTTATTGACTATTTAAAAATTTAATATCTATCAATATTCGTTATTATGATAACTTTTAATATGACACTATCACTGTCATAAACTTAATTACTTTACTTTTTGTGTATAAATATTCAACTTTTTATTATTGATATTCCGAATAGAGTTCGGTCATTTACTTATAAAAAAAACACTGTGTCTAAAAGAAAAGACATAGTGTAGTTACTTATAAATATTTACTTTTCTTTTACTTTATTATATCAAAATTAGTATTTATTTCAATTTTTCGAAAGGGTTTTCAAGGAATGGCAAAAAGTAATAATAAATAAATACTTTGACTGCACGTTACGTGCAGTTTTACATTCATTTAAAGAAAGGTTGATATAAAAATGAATATTAAAACAATTGAATGTCCTAGTTGTGGAGCTAATTTAGAAATTGATGAAAATCGAAAAGAATTGTATTGTGCATATTGTGGAAATAAGATTATTGTTCAAAATGAAAATGAACACATTATCCATGAAGTAAATGAAGCGGATGTTAAAAAGGCTGAATATGATTATCAGGTTAAGTTAAAACAATTGGAAATGGATAAACAAAATCAGAAAAGATATAACTCAATTTTAAAGTTAAAAATTGTGATTTCTATGATTTTAGGTATTATTGGTTTTATTTCTTTTTTGTTTGGTGAACACGGAATGATGATAGGAATGATGGCTTTTATCGTTATAATGTATATTTGGCTATTTCATGATAGTGATAAAAAACCAGAACCTAGCTATGGTATAAGGATTCCTAGTGAAGCTTATAACTATGAAAAGAAGAATTATATAACAGTTGAATTATTATTACGTAATAAAGGTTTTAGTAATATTACTTGTATTCCTTTACATGATTTAAGTTATGGATTGATTATTAAACCTGGTATGATTGAATCGATTACAATTGATGGAGAAAGTCTTTCTTCTTCAAAGAAATATGATTCAGAAGCTAAAATTGTGATTACGTATCATTCATTAAAATAGGAGCGATTTTTTCGCTCCTGTTTTATTTATGCACTTATACCATCTTCATCATCGAAGTTATATCTTTGTTCTGTTTGTTCATCGTTTCTATATTCATCTGTGTTTTGATATCTTCTAAACATGATATTCTGCATGATTCCCATGACTAAGTTCATGATAAACCAGAATAATATAAAATAGAAAAACGGACTTCTTCTTCGTCTATAATGTGTTTGTTGGCTTTGATATTGTCGATTCATATTCGATGAATAAAAACCAAATGGACCATAGAAAAAGAATTGATCAAAATTTCCTTGTTGGAAACCATTAAAATTACCATTCATATTACTATAAGGATTACTATATCCTTGTTGTGAATACGGATTCGAATAAGTTTGTTGGTATTTACTAGGATTTTGAATTTGATCATAAGCCTGATTTATTTCACTCATTTTCTTAGCCGCTTGTTCATCTCCTGGATTTAAATCCGGGTGATACTTCTTAGCTAATTTACGATATGCTTTTTTAATTTCATCTTGAGAAGCATCTCTTGATACTCCCAAGACCTCATATGGATCTCTCATTCATTTACTCCTTAAACAGAAAAGATTATAATTATTTTAGCTATTATTTGTCAATTCTTATACTTAATTTCACATGGATTCACAAAATCTTACCAAAAAGGAGCAAACATGAACAAATGGAACACAATTATATTTGATATGAACGGTACATTATTTGATACCGAACAAATTTCTTTAAATGCATGGTATGATGTTAAAGAACACTTTAATTTACCTATTACCCGTGATTTTTGTATTCAATTAATTGGAAGAACACGACAAAGTGCACAGCCTATATTTAAAAAATATATGCCCGAGGATTGGAATGAACAAGAAGTCTATGCGTATCGAAAAGAAAAAATGAATGAATTTAAATTAAAGAATGGTCCTTTGCCTAAAACCGATTTACATCAATTATTTAATAACATTCGCTCTAAAGGATATCGCATTGCCCTTTGTTCTAGTTCTCACCGTGATGCCATTGACTTTAATTTAAAATATGAACACTTAGAAAATAGCTTTGATGTGATTGTAGATGGATCCATGACAAATCATGGAAAACCAGCTCCTGATATTTACTTAAAAACAGCGGAATTATTAAACATTGATCCAAGTCAGTGTTTAGTAATTGAAGATTCTAAAAATGGTATTTTATCCGCTCATAGAGCGGGTATGGATGTAATGATGGTTATTGATTTAGTACAACCCGATGAAGAAGTAAAATCCATTGCGTATAAAATATATAATCACTTAGACGATATTTTAAAAGATATTTAATTTGGACAAATACAATAAATTGTGAAAAACATAAACATTGAAATTAAAAATAATTTTTTGTATGCTTCTATTATATAAGGGAGTAGTCAGCACAAAGTGCGATGATATCAACATCCTGGAGTTATCCTGGTATTATCTTAAATGACAAGACTTATCTATTTTTTTAGATTGTCTTGTCTTTTTTTAAAATGGAGGACACTATGTCAGAATCAAATATAACAAAACAAGCTCTATCGAATTCCTTAAAACAACTCATGAATGAAATACCCTTTGATAAAATCAGTGTAGGACAAATCTGTGAAAGATGTGGAATGAGTCGTAAAAGCTTTTATTATCACTTTAAAGACAAATACGATTTAGTTAATTGGATCTTTGACAGTGAAATTATTAAAGTCATTTCCAATGATTTAAATATAAATTGTTATCAAGACAGATGGAAACTAATTGAAGACACATGCGATTACTTTTATGAAAATCGTAGATTCTATCGCAAAGCCCTTCAAATAAAAGGACAAAACTCTTTTTGTGACCACTTTAGAGAATTCTTAGAACCTGTATTAAAATATCGTTTATCTGAAATCATTGGAAACGATAAAATCGATGACTTTGTTTTAAATTTCTGTAACGATGCCATTATAGATGCCATGGTACGCTGGATTGGAAATGTGAATTGTATGGACTCTAAAGAATTCGTACATAAACTCAAATACCTGACAAAAGTAATTTGTGCAACAATTTCTGATGAAATGGAACACATGGAATAAAAAAAGAGGATATAACAGTTAAGTGATTTGTCACTTGAAAAGAGTTATATCCTCTTTTTCTATGCTTCTATAATTTAAAAAGTACTCTTGATTCATTGTCAGAATCATTTAGAGTACTTTTTGAGCATTATAAAAAC
>JAQYFP010000103.1 GCA_028723085.1 Erysipelotrichaceae bacterium
ATTTATTTAAAGCTTCATCTTTATTCATAACAACACATCCTTTCGAATAATAAAGACAAAACTATGATAGAATAAGAAATAGGAGAGAACCAGGCTTTATAAAAAAAAGCCCACACTCGTTAGAGTGTGTTAGTTCAATGAAAATATGCCTATTTCATATCCTGAGCACTTAGAAGCAGGGACATTGAATATGCCGGGTATTGAATCGTTACGAGCAGGGATTCAATATATTTCGAATCATTTTCAAGAAATTCAAGAAAAAGAACATGAATTATTAGAATATACGTATCATCAATTAAAACAACTTCCTATTTCTTTATATAATGAACCCGATATTCCTATTTTTATTATTGGAATAAAGAACATGGATGCCTCGAAACTAAGTGACATCTTATATTCTAAATACCATATTATTGTACGAACAGGAGCTCATTGTGCACCTTTAATGATGAAGCATTTGGGCTTGGAAAGTGTTGTTCGGATTAGTTTATCGCATATGAATACGAAAGAAGAAGTGGATGTATTGATACAAGCTTTAAAGGAAATAATAGAAGAATATGATTATTAGTGTAGTAGGTTCAGGTGGAAAAACATCAAAAATTAAGGAATTAAAGGAACAGTATTTAAAAGAAAATAAAACGGTATTAATGTGTACAACAACACATATGTTGATAGAAGAAGATACGCTTTTAAATCCAACTTATGAACAAATTGAACAAAGAATTAAAGAAAATGGATATTGTTTTGCGGGAAATCAAGTAGATGATAAAAAAATAGGTTCATTAGATAAAGATGTATTAAATAAATGTAAAGAAAATATCGATGTCATTTTAATAGAAGCCGATGGTTCTAAACATAAATATTTAAAATATTGTTTAGACAATGAACCTGTTATTGATGAAGATAGTGATAAAGTCATCTTAATTACGAATTTAAAGGGTTTAAATCATAAAGCTAAAGATGTGATTCATCGTTATGAATATATTTATGATTCAGACCAAATTGTTGATGCCAAAATCATTCAAGATCTTGTGCGTTTGTATTTAAATAAAATTACTCAACCTGTATCGATTTGTGTTAATGGAGCCAATAGTTTATATGAACGTTGTTTAAAATCATTACTTGAAAAGAATATAGATGTTGATATTTTAAAAAAAGAATGGTTTCAAACCGCAAGTAAACTTGTTTTATTTGGAGCGGGACATGTAAGTCAATACGTTAATAAGATTGCCAAGTTATTGGATTTTTATACAATTGTGATTGATGAGAGAGAAGAGTTTGCCAATAGAGATTGTTTTCCCAATGCCAATGAAATTCATTGTGTACCATTTAATGAATGTGAAAAAATCTTACCAAAAGAAGAAAACACTTGTTTTGTGATTGTCACCAGAGGACATAAAGATGATAAAGAGTGTTTAGAACTTGTTTTAAAGAGATCTCATTTGTATTGTGGCATGATTGGTTCAAAGGGAAAGGTACAAAAGACATTTGATGCCTTAAATTTAGATGAACAGACTCGTCAAAATATTCATGCTCCTATTGGTTTAAAAATTAAAGCGAATACGCCAGCTGAAATTGCGATTAGTATTTTAGCTCAAATTATTGATATTAAAAATCAAAAGTATTCTTCTTTCATTCCAAGTGAATTATACAATAGTAAAGAAAAAGGCATGCTTTGTATTATCATTGATAAAAAAGGATCAACACCAAGAGGAATTGGAACGATGATGTTAGTATGTCAATCGCATATTGTTTCAACAATTGGAGGAGGACAAATTGAATATGAAGTGATTCAAAGAGCGCGTAAACTTCGTGATGTAAGCATTGAAACGTTTGTTTTGGATAATGAACAAGCTTCTTCTTTAGGAATGATTTGCGGAGGACAAAACACAATTTTATTTATACCTGTTTAAAGAGTCTTTGACTCTTTTTTTTAGGTCAATACTTTTGTCAAAAGTATTAAAAATGTGTTACATTGTAGGTAGAAATAAAATCGCGAAAGGAGGGTAATTTATGGGACGTTTAGATGGAAAAGTTGCGATTATTACCGGAGGAAATTCAGGAGTTGGAAAGGTTACTGCCCTTCGTTTTGCCCAAGAAGGAGCAAAAGTAGTTATTAGTGCACGAAGAGAAGGGCCTTTGATGGAAGTTGCGGATGAAATTAAAAAAGCAGGAGGCGATGTATTGCCTGTTATCTGTGATATTTCCAAACCGGAAGATGCCAAAAAATTGGTATCAGAAACAGTGAAACACTTTGGAACGGTTGATATTTTAGTAAATAATGCAGGTATTTTAGAAAAAGGTTTAAAACCAATTGATAAAGTAGAAGACGAAGACTTAGATCGTATTTTGAATACCAATACCAAAGGTACAATGTACTGTATTCGTGAAGCTGTTAAAGAAATGGAAGCTAAAGGAAAAGGGGCTATTGTCAATGTTGCCAGCATTGCTGGAATCGTTGGTGGTGGAGGAGCTGCCTATGTTGCTAGTAAATCAGCGGTAATTGGTATTACTCGTCATACCGCTTTACGTTATGCGGGAACACAAATTCGTTGTAACGCAGTATGTCCGGGAACAATCATTACTCCAATGGTTATGAATGCTAGAAATGATGCTTTAGATGAAAATATGTTTGGTCAAATGGCTAAGCACTCTGATATGAAGGTTCAGCCTTGTATGCCAGAGGATGTTGCCAACATTGTATTGTTCTTGGCAAGTGATGAATCAAGAGCAATTACTGGACAAGCAATCGCATCGGATTTTGGAAGTACTTTATAATATTATTGATACTCTGTGAAAAAACACAGAGTATTTTTTTGTTGAAAAATGAATGTGTTTTTGTAATAATTGTGAAATGTTGAAAGAGAGAGAATTATATGAATAAAATGGAAACAATGGAAGTCAAAAAATTGGTTCTGTCTATGTCATTTCCAATTATGATTTCAATGCTTGTACAAGCTCTATATAACATTGTCGATAGTATGTTTGTGGCTCAATATTCCCAAGACTCCCTATTGGCTATATCACTGTGCTATCCCATTCAAACGATTTTAGTAGCAGTAGCGGTAGGAATTTGTGTTGGATTTAATACAGTATTATCAAGATACTTGGGACAAAAAGAAATTGATAA
>JAQYFP010000104.1 GCA_028723085.1 Erysipelotrichaceae bacterium
GTTTTTATAATGCTCAAAAAGTACTCTAAATGATTCTGACAATGAATCAAGAGTACTTTTTAAATTATAGAAGCATAGAAAAAGAGGATATAACTCTTTTCAAGTGACAAATCACTTAACTGTTATATCCTCTTTTTTTATGTATCGTTATGAACAAATATGAACAAAAGTGAACAAAAATGATTGACTTATAAAATACATTGAATTATATTACAAACAAGGAGGAAGCAATGTGGCAAAAATAAATATTGATGGCGTACAAAATGCCGAAGTATCAAAAAAGATTCCTTGTGAAAAAACTTTATTAGAACAACTTGAAATTATGGAAGAATACACACGTGTTCACTATGAAAGTTCTAATCTAAATAAAGCCTATCGTGAAGTAAACTGTTTGAAAGTGTTATTTCCTACTTTATTTCGTAGTATTGAAGATGAAGACTTGATTGCTGGTCGTTTGGATTTCCTTCCTATTGGATTTGGTTCTGTGACAAGCATTGGAGGAGTCGGACACTATTGTGTTTTCCATAAATTAAGAGAATTTAAAAATCAATTAGACAATGAAGAAGATAAAAAAAGAGTGGATGTTTTGTATGATTATTGGCAAGACCATGATGTAAAAGCTATTTACTGTCAAGATGTATTGAATGATACAACTACAGGTCGTTTTATTGATTGTAAATATCCATACATGGCTACTGCTCGTTTATCAGGAATGATGCTTGACTACAATAAGTTGATGAAATTAGGTGTGAATGGCTTAATCGATTTATTGAAATCCAAAGAACAAAATGATTTTATTTGCGCAAGTATTGAAACCTTAAATTTATTTAAAACAGTTATTGATTATCAAGTGAAATTAGTTGATAAACAATTATCTAAAACAGAAGATGAACAACGATTGAAAGATTTAAACTTGATGAAAGAAGATCTTATTTATATCCGTGAACATAAACCTTCGACTTTCCATCAAGCTTTACAATTGTTCTGGTTATATGCTTTATGTGCAGGATGCATTAACTATGGACGTCTTGATATTGTGTTAGGTCCTTTCTTAAAACATGATATCGATAAGGGCATCATCGATGAAAATGAAGCGTATCGTTATTTGAAATCATTGTGGTGGATGATTGAAAATCGTCGTACAACTGTAAATGGACGAATCATTGTTGGTGGACAAGGAAGAGATGATGTTGAAGCTTGTGATTTATTTGCCAAGATTTGTTTAAGAGTATGTAAAGATACACGTTATGTAGAACCACAATTCACACTACGATTTGATCATAATACAGATCCTGAAATTATGGATATGGCCTATGAATGTATCGCATCAGGAGCTACGTATCCGACTTTATACAACGATGATGTCAATGTAGAAGCAGTAATGTATGCGATGAATCTAGATCGAAAAACAGCTCAACAGTATTTACCATTTGGATGTGGAGAATTCGTCATTCAAGGAAAAAGTGTAGGAACACCCAATACGTTATTGAATTTATTGAAAATTATGCAGTTAGCTTTAAATAAGGGATATGATCCAATGGATGGTATTTATAAAGCAGGTCCAGTAAAAGTAAAAGACATTGAATGTTTTGATACCTTTGATGCATTCTATAATCAATATAAAGAATTATTAGATTTCTACATGGATTTAAGTGTTAGAGACCAAAAATATAGTTATGAAGTAATGAATCAAGAAGTATCGTTCTTATTTACTTCGATTTTAATGGATGACTGCATTGAAAGAGGTAAAGCACTTCTGGATGGTGGTGTAGAAATCTTAGGGGGAACCAATGAAACATATGGAAATATCAATAGTTCCGATGCATTATATGCCATTAAGATATTGGTTTATGATCAGAAAAAATATACATTAAAAGAATTAAATGATGCTTGTTTACATAATTATGTGGGATATGAAAAAATACAGAAAGATATTTTAAATGTTCCTAAATATGGAAACGACCATAAAGAATGCGATGAAATGGCTAATGATTTATATGAATACGTTGCCAAGGGAATTCGTAATCGTGGTATTGAACAGGGCATGGGATATTACTTAATTGTAATTTCAAATAACCAAACCAATACCGATTGGGGAAAACAAACAGATGCTTCTTTAGATGGAAGAAAACGTGGTGTATATATGAATCCTGCTAATAATCCGCAAGGAGGACAAGCTA
>JAQYFP010000105.1 GCA_028723085.1 Erysipelotrichaceae bacterium
AATCATATAAAACACATCCTTTCAATTCATCATGTGAAGTGTAGACCACAAACTTAAACCACAAATCCTGGTGCATGATACGAATTCAAAGACTCATCTAACTAATCATTATTTTGGAATAAGAAGTGGTAAGAACCTTTCTAAAGTAGTCGAAGCCACAAGGTGTAATACAAATCCACGTTCACATATTTCAATCATACAAATAACAATTACCGTTATCAACCGCGGTTTAAAAGTGTTGATAGAAAGTAAAAGTATATTCTAAATGACTGTTAGATGAGTCAATTAGAATATACCAGATTTACTATGGTATTCCAGGATGTGGTAAGAGTTATTATATTGAGAACACTGTGTTAAAAGATGTTGATAAAGATAATGATGTATTTAGAACAACTTTTTATTTAGATTATAGTAATAGTGATTTTATTGGTCAGATTTATCCTGTTGTAAAAGACAATGGTAGTGTTTCTTATGAAGAAAAACCAGGCCCATTTACTAAGGCTTTAGCAAGTGCATTTAAAAATTCTGATAAAATGATTTATTTAGTTATTGAGGAGATCAACCGTGGTAATGCAGCTGCTATTTTTGGTGATACATTCCAATTGTTAGACCGTTTAAAAGAAGACAGAGACGGTCGTGTTGCTGGCGATAGTGAATATCCTGTAAATAATGAGTTTATTGAAGTATATTTTAAAAAGAATAATATACCATTTAATAGTGATAAAATTTATATTCCACATAATTTAACATTGCTTGCTACTATGAATACTAGTGATCAGAATGTATTTCCTTTGGATACAGCGTTTAAGAGACGTTGGGATAGAGAAAAGGTAATGACTGACTGGAATAAGGTTGGAGATATCAAAAATCTATATGTTCCTTTTACGAATATTACATGGGGAAAATTTGCAACTACAATTAATAATAAAATGCTTGAAGATAATGGAGAAAGCGATGTATCTGTATCTGAAGATAAGCAGATGGGAGCTTACTTTGTAAAAGAGAATATGTTGAGTCAAGAAAAGAATACCGGTGACAAGGATTCTTTGAGAGCGTTTATTAGTAATGTTATGGATTATCTTTATAATGATGTAACAAAATTTAACCATAGTCTTTTGTTTGATAATGGGGTTAAGACATATGATGGGCTTTACGAAACGATGACAGAATGTGCTTCTGTTTTAAATAAGGATGTGGACGATTCAACTGTTGGTGCAGGTAAAGAGTTATTTGAATCTGTATTTACAAAAGAAGTGATTGATGAATTATTCGGTCAGGATGTAAATGATGAACAAGGAACCCAAAATTAATCCTGTAACAAAATCGAATGATTTTGTAGGTATACGCATAGAAGATGGTGAAATCAATATTTATGTTCCACAGGTATTTCGTAAGGAAAGGAATTACAAGAGGGATTTGTTGTTATTTCTAAAGTCTATCTCTTTAGCGAAAACACTCGAAAAGGAAAAATTAGATAAAGGAAGTAACAACCTTGATAATGTATGGCCTATTAATTCCTATTTATGGATTATAAAAGATTATCTTGAGAATGGATTTTACTATAATCGTGAGAAGGTATATTCAAGCTCCTATAGTGGAAAAATAGAATGGAAGAAGACGATGAAGCAGATTCCAATCTATTCAGATGGAAATATTATTTACGATAAGCTAGTTACCTCAAAAATGGCTGCATCCAATGATTTGATTGCTCAGATTTATAAGCTTTGTCTAAAACAAAGCATTGAGAAAATTGGGTGGGTGTATAACTATAATTTGAAGGTTGATGTGCAACAGATTGTATCCACTTCAGAGATGATTGCGACTGTTCGCAAAGAAATCAATAATACGTTTGATGATATCAAACGTATGCGTTTTAACCATATGTTGAAGATTTTGAAAACAACAGAAGGGAATAAAGTGATTTCAAATAAGTACACATATGGAATTGAAAACTATTATTATGTTTTTGAGACTATGGTAGATAGATTGTTTGATGGAATCAAGGAGTCTGAAAAGAAGAAATATAATCCAAATGGGTATTGGCAATTGAATAGTCAAAAGCCAGGATTGGCTTCTAGTTTAAGACCGGATACAATTTTAAAAAAAGATGGAGCAACATACATTCTTGATGCAAAAATGTACCAGTATGGTGTTACTCATAGTGTTAGCGATTTGCCTGAAACGCAATCTATTCAAAAACAAATTACTTATGGAGATTATGCATATCATAATCTTAATGAGAAAAAAGTTAGAAATGCATTCATCTTACCATACAACAAGAAATTGAGTAGTTTTGTGCAAGATGAAAATACTTTAAAATACAATGATGGAAATTTAGCATACTTTGGGCAAGCATACACAGACTGGAGAAATACCGAAGATCAAAAAGATTATGAAAAAGTATATGCATTTGGTATAGATTTTAATTACTTGCTTGAGAATTATAATAGACCTGATTATGTTATTATAGATACCTTGTGTAAAAGAATTGAAAAGCTGATTGATATGCATATGTTATAATTTGCAAAAAGTGTAAACTGAAATTAAAAATTCGAGTTTACACTTTTTTAATGTTTTTATATTGATTTTGGTGTAGAAAACTTTTTATATAAAGCAGTTCATAAGGTGGAATGGAAATGCCTATGATTTAATTTTATAGACTTAACTAGCAATTTGGTGACATTGCTAGTTAAGCTATTACTTATCTGTAAAACAACAAATTTTATTAAAAACCGCTTGCATTTTAAATTGCATAGTAGTATAAATAAATTAGAAACGTTACATTTGGTTGGCGATTTTCAAATAAACAATTTTAATTTTTTAGATTAAGACGATACTCCTTAGAGGCGCTACTTAACAAATAAAGTTCTGTTTAAGTTGTGTTAAGGAGTATTTTTGTTTTCGGAAAGGTGACGGTACTGGCAGATGCAGATAATAAAAAAGATTAATACATCCGCTGCTATTGCATTGGATTCAAATGGGGAAGAAATTGTTGTGTTTGGAAAAGGCATAGGGTTTCCTAAAGTACCTTATGAGATTAGTGATTTAAGTAAAATCGAACGCACTTTTTACAATGTTGATTCAAAGTATTACAACATAATCACTAGTTTGCCACCTGAAATATTGATGATAAGTGCAGACATTGTTGAAGAGGCTGAAGTTGAACTGAATAACCGGTTGAATCATAACTTGACGATTACTTTGGCAGATCATTTGAATTTTGCTATTGAACGATTCAGGAATGGAATTGATCTGGTTTCTCCAATTTCTTATGATGTTGCACATTTGTATCCTAAAGAATATGCCATTGGTGAAAAAGCACTTGAAAAGCTGAGAACGGAATTACAGATAAATTTGCCAGAACAGGAAGCTATTAGTATCACAATGCATTTGATTAATGCAGAAAGTGAAACTGGAAATTTAAAAGAATTGTTGAAGACAAATCGAATTATACAAGGTATTACAGAGATAGTTGAAAATAATTTCAAGGTGAAAATAGATCGAGATAGTTATGATTACAATAGATTTATAATGCACTTGAGATATTTGATTATTAAATTGCAAAAAGGAGAATATCAAGAGTCAACAGATAACCGTTTACTCTTAAGAACTTTAGCTAAAGATTATCCGGAGTCGTATTTGTGTGCGGGAAAGATAGTTGAATATCTGAATAAGACATGGGGTTATAGTTCTAATGAAGATGAAAAACTATATTTGGTAATACATATTACCAGAATGATTAATCAGGAGCGTTAGCTTATTGCGCGATATCCAAAATACAATCACTTTAATTGTGTTTTGGATATTTTTATTTTAGTAGAAACTTATCTGATGTCAGGCCAACATAGATGAGTCTATATAGGAGGATTGGATGATTGAAAGAGTAGATTTAAAAGAAATCTATGCTCATATAGGGGGAGAAAACAATATAGCAAAAGTCTACGATAAAGAAAATGCTATATATTTCTACTTGAAAGATGCAGGAATCGTTAATCTTCAAAAAATACATGAGATGTCTGATTTTGATTTAGTAGAGCTCGTTGGATCAAGGTTGATCGTGTCAAAAAAAGGAGAAAAGGATATGGGAAAATATCAAAAGTTGTCAGAAGAAATTCTGAAGAATGTTGGTGGAAAAGACAACATTAGTGCAGTGACACACTGCGTTACTCGTTTACGTCTTACTCTTAAAAATAATGATTTAGTAAACAAGGAAGAAATTAATAAATTAGAAGGTGTTTTAGGAAGTCAGTTCAATGCCGGACAGTATCAGGTGATTATTGGACAGCAGATTCCTGAAGTGGCTGAAGATTTCTCAAAGGTATCAGGTATTTCACTGGGAGAAATTGTGGATGAAAATTTAGACGCTACGGCTACTAAGAAAAAAATGACTTGGAAAGATATTCCAAATGCAATTTTGAATACTATTTCTGCAATTATATTCCCGGTTATCCCTATTTATCTGGGGGCAGGTCTTATTCTATTATTGATTAATTTACTTGGCCCGGCAATCTTTAATCTGATTCCGGCAGATAGTAATTTTGCAGTATTTATGAATATGGTTGGTCAGACAGGTTATTATTTTATGCCAATCTTTATTGCATGGTCTGCTGCTAAACACTTTAAAACAAGTATACCAATGGCAATGTTCTTATGTGCAGTAATGATTTATCCGGATTTTGTTCAGCTGGTTGCTGACGGCGGAAGTATGACAATCTATGGCATACCTGTAACAATGGTTAACTATGCACGTCAGATTTTGCCTACAATTTTAACTGTTTGGATTTTATCGTATGTATATAAATTTATTGACGGACATATGCCAAATTCATTGAAATATGCATTTAACCCATTAACAACCTTATTGGTAATGTTACCAATTGAATTCTGTTTAGTAGGTCCTGCTGGAACTTATGTTGGTGATTTGATTGCTGCAGTATGTGTAGGTATTTCCAAATCTATTGGTCCATTGGCAATCGGTATTATCGGTGGCTTATGGTACATCCTTGTTGGATTGGGTATGGATAAAGCATTGGTTCCAGTGGTAGTAAATAACTTTACTTTATATGGCTTTGATAACTTATTCTGGTTAAGCGCAATTTCTGCAACATATGCTTTAATGGGTGTTGGTTTAGCCTACATTGTACGTTGTAAGAAGGAAGAAAAATCTGGTGCTGCTTCTGCATTTGTTACATTAGCTGTTGGTGGTGTCAGTGAACCTACAATATTTGGTACTTTATTCAGATATAAAAAATCATTGATTGCTTACATGGCAGGTGGATTCGTTGGTGGGTTATTATCCGGTATATTTGGTCTGAAGGCATTTACTATTGGAACAGGTAATGCATTATTCTTTACAGTTTGTGCTGCAGAAGGTGCAAGTCTGCTTCCAGCAATTATTTCCTGTGTAGCTGCATTGGCAGTGTCCTTCGTTTTAGCACTTGTTTTAGGATTTAATGACGAAAAGAAATAAAGGAGAATAAAGCTATATGAAGGTATTTGTTGCACATCTTACATTTGAATGTAATGAGCATGTTTCTCAAACAGTGGATATTGGTGATTTTAGAACACTTTATGGGAATGAGTGCATTGATGCAATGCATATTCGTGATATTTTCGAAAACAAAGATATTGAAATTGTTCCTTCTATTTTTGCCGGTGGTGTTCCTGGTGGAATGATTGAACGTAATGCATTTGATTTTATGGAAAATAAAATCTTGTCGACATTAAAACAACATTTAAAAGAAATAGACGGAGTATATTTACAATTTCATGGTGCAAGTGGAGTATTGAATCTGGAAGATGTTTCTGCAGAACATCATATTGTGAAAAGAATTCGTGAAATTGTAGGAAAATACATGCCTGTTGCTATGATTATGGATCCTCATGGAAATGTCACCAGAATATTAACAGATAATGTGAATATTGTACGTTGCTATCGTGAATCTCCACATAGTGACCAGGTGGATTCCGAAAGAATCGTTGCTCAAAAGCTTGTGGATCTTATGAAAAATCGCAGACCAATGAGACCTGTTTTGAGAAAGCTGCCTATTATGGTTGGTGGAGAGCGCAGTGTCTCTGCCATGGAACCCGTAAAATCTATTAATGCGTTGCTGGATAAGGCAGAAGAAGATGAAAGAGTATTTTCTATTTCCTGGCATGTAGGGTATATCCGTCATGATGACGATAAACTTGGTGCAGCTATTGTTGTTGTCCCAAATAAACCTGAAGACAGAGAGTACTGTGAAAAAGTTGCTGATGATATCTCAGAGTTTGTATGGCAACATCATAAAGAATTTAAGTTCAGTGGTAATTACGATGAACCATGGGATGCAGTAAGAAATACTTTACAGCAAAACAAAAAGACATCAGTAATTACAGACTCTGGTGATAACTGTGGCGCCGGTGGAAGTGGTCAAAATACAGTGATGCTTCGAGAATTTTTGAAACAGGATGTGACGGATAAAAAAGTTCTGATTGCGGGTATCAACGATCCAAAAGCAAATGCGCTTTTGAATAAAAAATTTGTTGGTGATTTTGTGGAATTTGATCTTGGGGTTGGGGAAGATGAGTTGTCAGCTCCAGTTCATCTTAGAGGCGAAATCATTGCTATTGGTGAGGAATATAATGGATTAGGCCATGAGAAAGTTGCTGGAAAAGCATTGGGAAAATGCCCGATTGTCAGAATAGAAGGTACATGGATTGATGTCCTTGTGATGGACAAAAATGTGCAGTATGGCAATATGGATCAGTTTGAAAAAGCAGGGGTACATTTCCATGATTATGATATTGTTGTGGTGAAAATGGGATATTTGGATACCTATCTGATACCTGAAACAGCTTATCATAATATGGCTTTGACAGATGGCCCTACAATTCAAAGAGCCGAAAAGATTCCGTACAAGAAAATTCCTAGACCAATATGGCCAACAGATGAATTTGAAAAACTATATTATATTGACAGAACGTAGAGGCATTGTAAATGGTAACGAGAGTTTTAAAAGCGTCTGCAAAAGAATTTAGTGAAATGTCTTCAACAGATTTATTGGAATCTATCCGAAAAAGTGAAGGAAGAACGATAGTTACTGAAATTATTGCTCCTTTACAGCCTGTGTTGAATAAAGTGACAAATGCAGAATTGGCTGCTGCCATGGGCTCTGATATTATTTTGCTGAACATGTTTGATGTTCAGAATCCGTTTATCTATGGGTTACCAACATGTGAACCAGATGAAACTGTACGAACTTTAAAGAAACTGATTGGTAGACCAATAGCTATTAATCTGGAACCTGCAGTAAATCCAAATGAAGAAAATCCAGATTCTGCTCCTTGGGTAGAAGGGAGAGCAGCTACTGCTGAAAATGCAAGAAAAGCAGTGGATATGGGAGTGGATTTAATACTGATTACAGGTAACCCAGGTAAACATGTTACAAATACAGGTATTATTCAAGCGATAAAAGAAATTCGTGAAGAAGTAGGAAATAAAGTGATTATCGCTGCAGGGAAAATGCATGCATCAGGTACCTTAGAGGGAGGCAATGACATTTTATCACCTGCAGAAATCGAAAAATTCGTTGCGTCAGGAGCGGATATTGTTCTACTTCCTGCCCCTGGAACAGTTCCTGGAATTACGTTGGACTGGGCTGTTTCCAGAGTGAATAAAATCCATGAACTTGGTAAACTGGCTCTGACCTCCATTGGAACCTCACAAGAAGGCAGTGATGTACAGACTATACGCAACATTGCACTTTTATGTAAACAGTGTGGAACGGATATTCATCATATAGGTGATACCGGAGGTACACTTGGAGTGGCGGATCCGGAAAATATTATGGGCTATTCTATTACAATTCGTGGTAAACAACATACATGGTTCAGAATGTCTCAATCCATTAATAGATAATTCTAAGATAGTTTGAACTTTAAAAGAGGTAAACATATGTTCAATTTATTTAAAAAAAAAGATACAAATGAGAATGAAATGAATGCTCCTGTAAAGGGGAAATGTATCGATATTACAGATGTGAAAGATCCTGTTTTTTCTGGAAAGATGATGGGTGATGGAGTTGCGGTTATTCCTGAAAGCAATGTTATAAAATCCCCGTGTTCCGGAACCGTAACTATGATTTTTCCTACAAAACATGCTTTTGGTATTACTACAAATACCGGCGTGGAAGTATTGGTGCATATTGGAATAGATACGGTGAATCTAAATGGTAAAGGGTTTATAGCATATGTGTCAAAAGATCAGAAAATACAAAAAGGTGATAAAGTGATTGCTTTTGATAGCAAGTATTTGTCTGATTCTGCAATGGACATGACTACTATGATAATTGTTACAAATTCCAATAATCATTCTTTTGAAAAAAATAAAGTGTCTATGGAAGTAAGTGAGAAGGATGCAATTATCTCTTTAAAGTAATTATGTTATGAAATTTGTGACAAATAGTCTTTAAAAATTAAGAAAGCGGTTGGAAAGAATAGAGATTTCTAACTGCTTTTTTTGATGATATTTTGTATTGCATATCTGTACATCTTGTTTTTTGTTATGCATTTGGCTTTAGCCAGTTGAGTACGAAGTACGAAACAACAAAACCACCTGCTATGAGGATGGTGTCAAATAAAATGTTATACAAAATAATCACCATTCTTTCTATAATGAAGGTGTTCAAGCTATCAAAATAAAAAAGAAAAGATAGTTTGATTTAAAAGTTAAATGCTATTATTAATATAAGTTAGTAATGAATAAAGAATTTTTATTGGATTGTATCAGAGATGAACAGTTCTTTACTCTTGGAGGATAGTTAAATGGCACCATCTAACAAATTAAATCTAGCTGGTCAGCGTTTTGGTAAGCTAACAGCAATTAAAGATACAGGAAAACGATATAGAGGCCTGGCTATATGGCAATGTAAATGTGATTGCGGTAACACTTGTGAAGTCACATCAAATCATCTTAGAACTGGCCATACAACTAGTTGTGGGTGTAGATTAGGAAATCGAAATGATTTGACTGGTCAAAGGTTTGGCCGGCTTGTTGCACAAGAATATGTTGGACGAGTAAATAACAACACTATGTGGAAATGTATATGTGATTGTGGGAATGAAGTTATTGTTAATGCACATTCATTAAAAGATGGTAAAACAAGGTCGTGTGGTTGTTTAAATACAGAGGTTCGTTCCAAAACAGCTAAAGATCGATTTGGCTTTGTGGATGGAATTATACTATCTAGTATTTCTTCTTCCAGGAAGATAAATAAAAACAATAGTACTGGAGTTCGTGGTGTGACATTCGACAGGAAACGTAATAAATGGGTTGCACAGATAACATTTCAAAGAAAAAATTATAACTTAGGACGATATGACGATAAAGAGGATGCTATTAAGGCTAGGTTGGAAGGTGAAGAGCGTTTCTTTGGAAAGTACAGAAAGGATGGTAAATAATGGCTAAACAGTTTAACGTCGGAGATACAGTGTATTTTATTTCTAATGGCATTTGTGTACGAAAAGTAAAGGTAGTGAGATGTGCTGGTGGGTTTGTAACAATTAAATTTGATACTAGTAACACAAATGAAGGCCCAGCAGGAACTAGAGTTCGTGAATCCAAAGTTTATGCTTCAATAGAAGAAGCAGAAGTTGTTGCAAAAGCACATTTAAATCAACATAAATTGGATTAAAGTGATATATGCAATAAGTCTAAAAATAATTAGTGTACAAAGGTTATCGACAGAACTTTAGTTGATTATGAGGTGATTACGATGAAAGCAGATTTTATAACAGCAGTAAAATTAAATGAAAATGAGGATTTTGTAACGTACTTATTTGATGTAAATGTACAATGGGAAGACTTAGATAATGAACAGTCTGGAATTGTAGAAATAGATAGAAATGTATTTAAAATGCTTGAACAAAATGTGGAACCAGATCCTAATTTTATAATGAAGCAAATGTATGACAGGTATATTCGCATCGTGCAACAAGCATCTAAAATGGATATCGATAGATGTTGTATTGATAGAGTTCCTTATTATATTATTGGTCAAATATTGGGCGAATATTCTATATCACATCAATTATCTGAAACACCAATCTTTATTTATCCGGATCTTTTAAAATTGGTTTTAGCGGATGATCAAGTATGTGATATTTTTATGAAACATAAAGTCATGTCTGATGAAGAGATACAAAAATTGTGTAATGAAGCAGAATCTTTGGTGAATTTAAATGATATTTTAAAGAATACGATGAATTAGATGCTTTTAACTAAGAAATGTTAAAATTATTATTTCAAAATAAATCTAAAATCTCAAAAGCAAATGGGCTTTATGTAAAGCTTATTTGCTTTTTTTAGAAAAAAGGTCAGTTTTATGACCGTGACTAGATTTCATGAATGATGTAAGGTGAATGCAGAAAAGGAGACGAAGTATGATTGACAGAGAATTGTGTAATGAAAAAAACTTTGTAGGAAAGATTATTGAATTTAGCTCAAAGGAATTCACAGATGAAATTAAACGTATAACGAAGGAAAACAATATAACTCAAGAATTATTGTTTGCTAGAGTTGAAGAAGAAACTGGCTTCTCAGAAAGCAAAATAAAAAGATGGAAATCTGGGAAAATGGAACCGATACAGTGGGATGATATTGAAAAATTTTGTGCGGCTACAGGAGCTAAACCAGAAAATTTCATGACATCAAAATATCAAGATAAAATATATTGTAAATATATGGAGGCACGTGAAGTAGCAAAGAATGGTGTAGTATCTGATGAAGATAAGTATTGTTTATATTTGGAATCTCTTTGCAGCATTTTAAATTTAATTGATAGTCAATTGACTAATATCAATATACATTATGAAAGTACCTTCGAACAAATCAAAAAACTCAAAGAACTTTCAAATCAGAAAAGAAACAAAAGAATTCAGGATGAAAAGGAGAAAGAAAGAAAAAATATGGAAGCAAAAATAAGAGATGAGCAAAATAAACGTATCGAAGCAGAAAATAAATATAAAGAAGTTTTTGATAAATACGCTTTTTTAGGAGGAGGGAAAATAAAGTATAGCATTCTTTTATTGAATATTTTAACGTTTGTATGTAGTGTTGTTCTGCTAGGAGTAGATAATAAATTCAATATTGGATTTTCAATTGTAATTTTAATTATGTCAGTTTTATTTATTTTAAGTCGAATTTTTTTGAAAGTTGATGTAAAAAGAATTTATTATGATGACTTTGAAAAGCAAGACAATAACTTTACATTATTCTTTTTGGGTTTTCCAACAATTACATTATTGACGATTGTTACAAATGATTTTAACGATTCTTTCTGTTTGTTAAATCCCTTTATCGATGGAATATTTATAGTTTTATTATTATTAATGGAAATCAGTTTTTTTAAAAATATCGAACGGATTTCGAAAAAATAATTTATAAGTAGCTATTGAGTAAATATTAACTTTCTTCTCAATAGCTGCAAGATTTAAGCAATTAATGATGTAAATTGATTGCTTAAATTTTGCAAGTATATGCAAAAATGGATCTTTGAAAATTTAACCCCAAAAAAAACATTTTCAGTGAAGTAGCTATTTATTCCTGGCGCCATGAAGGGTTAACCTGAGCGATTTGTTGTTGAATATAAAACATGTATACCGTATGTTAGCGTAGATAATACTGAAAGATAATGATACTTGCGAGGGCTCGGGTTAGAATCCCGAATGCAGTTGGCTAAATTAACAATAGCTGCATATGATTGGTTTGGTAAACCTATTTTTTTGGTAGCGAATGAGCAAATGAATAATAATAAATAATACAAATTTAAATGGACAGGCAATCTTTTATAGTTGCCTGTTTTTTACATAAGGAGGTTAATATGATTAAACGTGGTGATATTTATTATGCTGATTTAGGAAATCGGTATTTATGTGAACAGGGAGGAATTCGCCCTGTTGTTATACTTCAAAATGATAAGGGAAATGCACATAGTCCAACAACAATTGTTGCGCCAATAACAAGTAAAATGAAAAATAAAAAAATGATGCCTACTCATTTGATGATTCGTTATAGAAATTTATATACTAATTCAATCATTTTATTTGAACAAATTAGAACTATAGATAAGAGTAGATTGGGACAGTATATTTGCCACATGAGAAATGAAGATATAGAAAAGTTGGATTCTATGATAATGGTTAGTATTGGAGAAAAGATATGAGTGAAAAAAATTATATTCCATTATGGGAAAAGTATTCATTGAGTATAGATGAATGTGCAATGTATTTTGGTATTGGATGTAAAACACTTCGTCAATTCATTGCTGAACATGATGATGAAAATTTTGTGTTAATGATCGGATCGCATGTTCGTATTAAGCGAAGGTTGTTTGAAGAATATCTAGATTTAAATGTGTCAATTCTGTGAATTTTGAATTTACAGAATTTTATTTATTTTTGGGATTGATATAATGAGTATGTCTTTTCCAGGTATAAAATCTATGCACTAGAAGGAGTTTAGATGAAAAGAAAAGATACTAAAGGAAGAGTTTTGAAGAATGGTGAATATCAGGAGGAAAATGGGCGCTATGTTTTTAAATATTATGTGGATGGAAAAAGATATGTGATTCGTAGTTGGAAACTAGTTAAAAGTGATAAAGTTCCAGATGGCAAGCGTGATGGTCTATGTTTAAGGGACATGGAAAAGAATATTCAATTTAAGTTAAATGAATATGTGAAGTTTGAAGGTGCAAATTTAACTGTTTTTGAACTTGTTGAAAAGTATGATGCGCAAAAATTAGGAATAAGAAAGAATACGATGGTAGGTCATACTACGGTTCGTCGATATTTAGAAAAAGATCCGTTTGGGAAAAAGAAAATAGAAACGGTTCGAATTATTGATGCAAAGCAGTTTATGATTCAACTGAAGGAAGAAGGAAAATCTTATAGTACATTATGTAGTTATCGTGGCGTCATTCGTCCTGCATTTCGTATGGCAGTAGATGATGAATTGATCAGTCGTAATCCATTTGATTTTCCAATTTCAGATATTATGATGAATAATGCTGTGAAAAGAGATGCACTAACAAATGACGAACAAAAAAGATTCTTGAAGTTTGTAAAAGAGGATTCGCATTTTAGTAAATTTTATGAAGGCTTCTACATTTTGATACATACAGGAATGCGTATTTCTGAATTTTGTGGATTGACTTATAAAGATGTTGATTTTAAGCGTATGACAATTACGATTTCCAAGCAGCTTCAATATCATGGAGCTAATAATTATTGGATAGAAAAATGCAAGACAAACAGTGGACTGCGTACTATTCCAATTCCAAAAAATGATATAGAATTAATGCGTTGCTTTAAAACTTTATGTAGTCAGGCAAGGATGAGAAAAAATCAACCAGAAGTGGATGGAGTGAAGGGCTTCTTGTATTTGAGTGAAGCTGGGAAGCCATTGGTAGCTTTTCAATGGGCTAAGAAATTTGAGTATGCTGTATTACATCATAATCGTATTTATAAAAAAGAACTGCCTAAAATCACTCCTCATATATGCCGTCACACATACTGTTCAAACATGATCAAAGCTGGTGTGAATCCTAAAGTTGTTCAATATTTAATGGGACATTCTTCGAGTGAGATTACATTGAATATATATACACATGTTCATTTAGAAGATGTAATAGAAGAGCTTGAGGGAGTTGAATGTGCCTAAAATCCATGGGCACAAACTTTAAAATTTTAGTGCCCATTTTGTGCCCATTACATGGTATGATATGCAAGAGTATGCAAGGTTAATACAAATTTGAAGGAACTTAGCGAATGATGAAATAACCTATATTTATAGGCATAACTTGATATAATCTGGTATAAGGAGGCTTAATTTGAATATGAAGAAAGTGCTTTTTATTTGCTACGGGAGCCTTTGGCGTAGTAAAAAATAAAAGCTTTATATAAAGTGGTAATTAGAAATTTATAAAATGATTGTGTGCCTATTTTGTGCCCATTACATGGTATGATATGCAGAGAGTATGCAAGGTTAATACAAATTTGGGAAAATTTAGAGAATGATGAAATAACCTATATTTATAGGCATAACCTGATATAATCTGGTATAAGGAGATTTAATTTGAATATGAAGAAAATTATGTTTATCTGTCATGGCAATATATTCATTTTATAGAAAAAGTCTTTATATAAAGAATAAATCAAAAAATATAA
>JAQYFP010000106.1 GCA_028723085.1 Erysipelotrichaceae bacterium
TGACATATTCTGTTAAACACTAGCCTTAGAAATCAGGCATTCTGAAATCATTTGTTTCTAGACTGTCAAGAAACTTTAAAAATTACTTACACAGTTTGCTTGACAAAGCCACAATTTTAGAAAATGGTGAAAAATTGGCAAAATATAACCCCTCGAATAAAATAAAACGAGGGGTTTGTCAACAAACTGAAGCCGTTTATACGGCTTTTTTCTTTTAAAAAAGGAACTTTCGTTCCTTAAAAATCAATATTCAATGAATGAAAGTACATCTTCATATACACGTAATGCATTGTCTTCATTCAATATTTCATGGCGCATGTGTTCATATAAATGATTTTGTATATTATCGTATCCAATTTTTCTTAAAAGATTTTGAGCTTCTAACCAATCTTCTTTAGAATTAATACACGGATCCTCACTTCCTGCTATAAATAATATTGGTAAATGAGGTTTTGTGATTTTCCAATTATTTAAATCATAAACATCTTTCATCAATAAAAATAAGTTTAAAAAACCATTTAAAGTAAATGTAAACCCACACAAAGGATCATCATTATACACTAAAACATTCTTTTCATTTTCACTTAACCAGGCATTTTTAAGTCCTTTGAATTTTTTATCATAAGAAGAAAAAGCTAAATTATTAATAAAACGACTACGATGGTGGTCCCCATATATTTTTGATAATCCCTTTGTCAGTAGAATGGCTGCATCTACCGCCTTATTTTGAGATGGAGAACCACATACAATCAACTGATCAATATCTTTGTCATAATATTTACAAATTTCTCTGACAACTAACGAACCCATTGAGTGTCCAAATAAAATTAAAGGAAGTTGATATTGTTCCTTGAATTCAAGACCAATATCATGTGCATCCATATAAATAGATTTACCTGCTGTATCATAGAAATAACCTAAATCATCCGATTCTTTAATACTTTGTCCATGTCCTCGATGATCATGAATAATGACTACATAATCTTTAGCACATAGATAGCGCATAAAAGGAAGATATCTCTCTTTGTGTTCAGCCATTCCATGAACAATTTGAATAATGCCTTTTGCCTGATTATCAGGTTCCATGCATATTCCTTCTAAAACTAAGCCATCTTGTTTTGATGTGAATTTAAATATTTTTTCCATGTTTATCACCTGATTTAATTATACATCCATTTAAAATAAAACCAAGCGATGCCATACAAAGGATAATCCATTTATTTTGATTCAAAGAAAAAGCTGTATTTATTTCTTTATGATTCACAAACGATAAAGTGTAAGCTGAATCATTTAAATCCACCTTTTCATTATTTACATATAATGTATCATCTATTCTTTGAACATGAATCACTTCCTTACTCAATATGTAATTTGTCGGTGCTTTTACTTCCGTAATGGTATAGTCTCCATTAGGAATTGAAATAATGGCAATTCCATTGTTTGTATTTACTCTTTCAATACAAATATTTTCATCATTTAAAGCAAACGTACAAGAATCTTTTATTAATTTTCCATTTTGATCTACTTTATTTATTTTAATTGAAATAGAATCATCTATTTTAGGTTCAATACAAACATTCTCTTTTACATAAATTAACATTGGAGTCATCTTTTGATTCATCGCAATCAATACATATACACCATTATCTAACAATAGTTTATTGTGCTCATAATCTAAATAATAATCACACTTCATATTTTGTGATAATTTATATGCCAATTGTTCTTGTTGTAAAGAAGTCATTGACTTATTAAAATCAATATCAGTATCTTTTGAAATATATTGATTTCTATCATAATACGCAAATTGTTTTAAACCATATTGAACATCTTCATGATTTTTATAATCAATTGTCAAAAATGATTTAGATTGCCCTTGAACAGGTATACAAACAATAAATAAAAATAAAATACTAAGTACAATTCTTTTTCTCATAAACTTTCCCTTTTAAAAAGTATAGAATTAATAAAATAATCGGAATTAAAACAAATAAAGATTCTCTTAATGACATATGTTTTGTCTTTGTCTTCGCTTCCCTTGAATATGGTGTACGCTTCCCTGTTATAACCAAGCGATGCGTATTAATGCCATATGGTGTACAAGTTACCAATGATATTAAATCTTCATTATCTACAATCGATAACTTTTCTAATTGTTCTGGCTCGATAACTTCAATTTCCATAATCTTGTAAGCTAATACTTCTTTACCTACATTGATATAAAAATAGTCATTGATTTCAAGTTCATCCAGCCGCGTAAATAATTTAGCACTTGCCATGCCTCTATGTCCTGTTAAAACAGCACGGGTATTGATTCCACCTACAGGAAAAGAGGAAGAAGGAAGATGTCCAACGCCAACAGAAAGGACATCTTCACTAGTTCCATGGTAGATTGGCAGCGACACATTAATGGAGGGAATTTGAATTTGCGCAATCATACCATTATCCGTCAAACACATAATTTTCTCATAATCAGAAACAACATATCCTCTATACAAATTTTCATTGTATTGTCTTGCTTCATCTATTTGTTGTGTTAAATCTTCATCACTAAATTGTTCTACTGATGTAAAATAAGTAGAAATCATTTTATTTTGTTGGTGCTGATCATAAATAGACGAAAATAAAGGATACATACAAAGTAAAAATCCCATCAAGAAAATAAAACGATTTATGGTTTTATTCTTCATTTTGTTTACGGTTCTTCATACTTAAAATCATTAAGCCACAACCAGCCAACAACATAAATATTACAGTATTTGAACCTGTAATTGGTAAACTACTTCCTTCTTGGTTCACAACACTTAAATTAAAGGAACCATGTTGGGCATTGGTTTGTAAAGAATCTTCAGACTCACTGTAAGGGCCATTATAGAATTGTTTAATTGTGGCATTCGCACTTAAATTTTTTAATACTTGGTCGCTACTTCCCTGATTTTCAATGTATTCATTTCGATTTGTACAATACTCTGGTGTAATTTCAATTTTAATTGGATCTTTCAATTGTCGATATCCATCTGGAGCTTGGGTTTCTTTTAAGTAATATGTTCCTTGATCTAATCCACTAATATTAAAGACTCCTTCTTTATTTGAAATCATTTCTACAGCTTTTGTAGAATCAACATGATCTGTATTCATTACAATGTATTGTCCTTCACCTTGTTTTAAATACACTTCATTTGTACAATTTTCATCTCTATATAAACGGAACTTTGCCCCTTCCAACTTGATGTTTTCATCATCGATTTTCAATCCATTCATTTTAAATGTGAAACAAACAACAGTATCCCAAGGTGTTAATCCAGTACTTCCTGAACCATCACTGTCTGGGTTATTTGAGAATTCCAAACGAACTTTATTTTCAAATCCTGCACGCCCAGTACGAGTGCTTGCCTTATCATTTAATGTAGCTTGGTATGTTAAAGTAACAGTTTGTCCATATACCCCACTTGTGAATTCTCTATCTACAATTTCTTTAATATCATCAATCGTAACCTCAAAGGATTCGTTATTCACATTTTCACTGATATTCATTTCTTTAGAAGTAAGTGTATAGCTCTTTGAAGCGTCACTTATTGTGATTTTTACTGAACTGGCATCAAAGGTTAAGGCTTCATCCATAATGTCGTGAAAAGCCATTTTATAGCTCTTATACGCCATAATATCAGGAACATAGGTTTCATATTTATATGGAACATTTTGTCCAATTTCAAAATCCGCAATATCATTCCATCCTATATTGTTATCGTCTTCTTTGATTTTTTTAGTAATTGTTGGGTAATCTGATTTAATTTGAATCGTAGCACTTTGAGAAGCTGTTTCAAGCATAATTAATGATGCTGCACTATGTTGATTTTGTACATTTGTGACTTCATCTGTTAAATAATATCCTTGTGCTAATCCTTCAAAACGAATTGAACCATCACTTTGTGTATCTACTACATTGATTAAAGTTCCATCTAAATTCAAAGAAACAATTTCGTCTCTTAGTTCTTCTACAAATAAACGCAATTCATTACTGTTATCTGTCATCGTTTGAATATAATCAATTACTTCATATTCAGATACTTTACTAGCTTCTTTAGATAGTTTTGATCCCACTACATTTTGTAGAGCTTGTTTATATGTTTCATTAAAACTATAGTTCACAGAATTACTTGTCACTTTGGCATCAAATAATTTATATAAACGAAATTGTTTTGAGACTAGGCTTTGATTTTTATTAGGTTTAATCACAATAGAAGCTTGACCTTGATTAAAGTTCGCAACACCATTTTGTGTTGTAACTGTATTTTCCTGGGCATAAAGTGTTATGGAAGGACTTAAAGCACTTATTGTTGTGAAAGAGGCTAAGGCCATTGTTGATATCGCAAACATTTTAAATATTTTTTTATTGTTCATTGTTTTCTCCTTTTTTTAAAACTAAAATCATTAATAAGACACCACATACAATCATTCCTAATTGACCAATAGACCCTGTAATTGGCAAGAAGACTAATTCTTTATTCGCAATGGTTAATGTAATCGTATGTGTGTTCTCGTTTATGGAAGTATATTCTCCATTAACTAAAATGTTGTAGTAATTATATTGAGGAAAAGCATCGATAATTACTTCAATGATATTTTCATTGTTTTCATATCCATCTGGTGCTTTTGTTTCTACTACATAATAATCTTCATTGTTTTTTAAATTTTTAAACTCACAGAATCCATTTTCATCTGAGTATTGAACATCAACGACTTCTTTACAATCTGAATCATCATACAAAGTAAATTGCGCATTTTTTAGGCTTTGATTGTGTTCATTTACTTTTTTTATGCGAATTGTAAAAGGAAGAATGTTATTTTTGATATTTATAGATGTAACTACATTTTGTTCATAAAAAATTTGACCATCTTCTTTAACTTCAAATTCAATAATCTCATTTGATAATTCATATCCTTGATTTGTTTTTGTTTCTTTGAGTGTATGTTTTCCTTTTGGTAATCCTTCTAATTGAATAAGACCATTATCATCGGTTTTTAAAATCTCTTTTTGATTTCCAAATGTATGTTCAAATTCAACGTTTGCTAAAGGCATATCATTTTCCCCATCTGTTTTAATGATTTTTAAACTATTTTTTTCATTGAATATGTCAAATGGTTGGAATGATTCATTAATTTGTTTTTCGATTTTTTCTGTATTCAATATATATCCATCAATAGTACTTAGCTCTTGAATTGTTATGTAACCAATTGGTAAAACATTCATACCATCTTGAGTATAAAAACTATCTCCACTTACTTTATGACTTTCATCAAGAATTACTTTTCCTTGTTCATCACTTTTTAAAATCCATTGTTTTAAGCATTCATTTGTTAATTTATCAAAGAATTTTACTTCAAATTGAACATTAGATAATGGGATATCTTTATTTTTATCTTTTTTTATAAATAAATAATCAAAAGAATATGTAATAGGTTCATCTTCAACTTCTATCGCTGTTGTTTGTTTATTTAAAATTTCAATCTTCGTTTTTTTATCACTAAGTAAATACCCACTCGGTGAACTTATTTCTTTTAAGTAATACGTACCACAAAGTAATTCAATGGATTTAGGGTTTGTATCAAGTGTGATTTTCTTTATAAGATTTGAACAGTTCGCATCACTATAGATTCCATATACTGCATTTAATAAAGAATAGTTTTCATTTTCAATGGAAGGGTTTGAAGAATTTTTTTGAAGTGTTAGTGTTCCCATTTCTTCGAATTGATAATAAATCAATGTTTGACACTTAGTAGAGATTCCTTGCCAATTAATACCTGTGTTCTTGCTTGTAACAGCGTAAACACTAAAATTTTCTGGTGGAGATGGTAATTTAAATATCCACGAATATTGTCTAGCAACCATATGATTACCACCTGTTGCCGTTCCTGCTATCGTTGTATTTGAGTATGCATAAGATGTAAGTTCATTCGTAATACAAGCTGCTTTATTGATATCTCCACCAACGGCTTGAGTAATACGATCACTTGGACATTTATAACCATAGTACAGTACTTTTCTTAAGTTATCATTATTCTCAACTTTGATTGGTGGATTCATTACATATCCAGCCTTAGGAGCTGCATAGTTTGCTTGTCCACAAAAAGCTAAATGCCCATCAACTTCCCATACTCCTCCAGTTAAAGTTGCGGTTCCATAGTTAGTAGGAATTTGTACAAGAGCACTTTCCCAAAAATAATTAATGACAGGATCTGATGCGTATAAGGAAACGCCTGAAATGCCAGATGAATAATTTCTATCTGGATTAATTAAGATAGATGCTCCAAGTGGTATCAACATTGATGTTGAATTGTATTCTTCATAAAATGAATCCGTAATGAAATATTGTTCATCGACGTAATCAATGGCATTGATTTGATTGGCAATCTCTTTTCTTTGTTCTAAATATAAATCTTTATTTCCTCGTTTATAGTCGTTTAATATTTCATCTTGTTCATCAGAAGTAATTCTGGTTGCATCGTAATTGGTTAGATTTAAATTGTCTTTGGCATAGACAGGAACAAATTGAATACATAAAAGAAAAATCATTAATAAAGGAATTAATTTTTTAATAATCATAAAATCCTCCTTAATATTCATTTGTTTCTTTTTTCTACCGTCGTTTTATTCTCATTTTATGTCCTCCATTATATATATTCGACAAAAATTTAAATTTGTAAAAAAAAAGTTGAAAAAATTTTAAATTTTTTCAACTAAAAAAAAACAAGCTTTCGCTTGTCTCAATCAAAATGGTGGGGACGGAGGGACTTGAACCCTCACGGTGTTACCACCAACGGATTTTAAGTCCGTTGCGTCTGCCTATTCCGCCACGACCCCATCAATATGGAGGTTCCGATCGGAGTCGAACCGATGATCACAGAGTTGCAGTCTATTGCCTTAGCCTCTTGGCTACGGAACCATTTATTGATTTATTTGTTCTGCAGTTGACTAACTGCCTAATTATTATAGCTAAATAGATATCATAATGCAAGCATTTTTTTATTATTTTTTTAAAAAAATAGACTGATATAAAATCAGTCTATGAATCTCGTCTATTTCCTAATAAACGTAAAATATATAAGAAAATATTAATGAAATCTAAATAAAGTTCTAACGCCATGTAAATAGAAAAACGATCTTGATCAACCATTGAAAACGATGATAACCTTGTTAATCGGTTCATATCCCATGCAGTGATACCCGTAAACAAAAGTAAACCAATCATACAAATCATTCGCGTTGACATTGGAATTCTGAATAGTGCCAATAATCCTTGTGTAATAATCAATGCGAACAATCCTGACAAACAAATCGTTCCTAGCTTAGTTAAATCTTTTTTAGTTGTCATACCTACAACAGCCAAGCAAGCAAAATAAATAGCTGTCACAATAAAAGCCAAACTAATTGTGCCTAGTCCATAGGAAAGACAAATCGGTGTTAAGGAAATTCCTAGTGTTATGGCATATAGAACAAATAATCCTTTAAGTTTTCCTGAACTAGCATAACTTAATACAGAGCTAAAATAAATCGCAATTCCAATTTGAGCAAGCATTAAGGCAATTGATAGGAATCTAGAGGTAAATACATAATAAACTAATCCCGAAGCCAAAAATACAATTGAAGTAATCGCACTAATCAATAATCCGACTACCATCCATGCAAAAGTCACAACTAAAGAATGTTGTGAAGTACGTGAAAACGTTGCATCACTGTACATAATAATCCTTCTTTCTATTTATATTTTTCATCAATAAATTGAATAGCTTCTTCAATACTCATTTCTTTCTTCTCATTGTCATATCGTGAAACAAATTCCACAATACCATCTTGGGCTTTACGTCCAATTGTGAAACGATAAGGAACACCAATTAATTCAATGTCTTTGAATTTAACTCCAGGTCTTTCTTTTCTATCGTCAAATAATACATCATATCCTTTTGAAATGCAATTATTATACAAATCATTCGCAACCTTAGTTTGTGTTTCATCTTTATCAGAAATTTGCACGATTGCTACTTTGAAAGGAGCAATTTCTTCTGGCCAGATAATACCTGCTTCATCATGATGTTGTTCACAAACCGCAGCCATACATCTTTCTAAACCAATTCCATAGCATCCCATCCAAACTGGTTGTAATTGATTGCTTTGATCTGTGTATAATAAATCCATACTAGTTGAATATTTAGTACCTAATTTAAATAAGTTACCTACTTCAATACCATGATCAAAAGTAAGTTTTTTACCACAAACTGGACATACATCCCCTTCTTGTACTTGACATAAATCTAATGTTGCCACCGGTGTAAAATCTCTACAATTTACATTTTTGATGTGGTGATCACTTTGATTAGCTCCTACAATGAAGTTTTTCATATGTTTAATTTGGCAATCCATATATACTGGACAATCAATTCCAATTGGACCTGCAAAACCAACACGAGCATGTGTTACACGTTCTACATCTTCAAACGAAGCCATTTCCATTTCATTGGCATGTAATGCTTTTAATGCTTTTGTTTCATTTAATTCACGATTTCCTGGAATACAGAAGGCAATAATTTTTCCATCAACGTTGTATAACAACGTTTTCACAAAATCTTTTGCTTCTTTACCAAAGAAAGCAGCTACTTCTTCAATTGTTTTCGCATTTGGTGTATAAACAACTTCTTTTTCAAGTTCTTGAGAAGGATCATCTTCCATAACATCCATTACTTCCGTAATTTCTAAGTTACTTGAAAAATCACATCCTTCACAACCAACAACAATGTCTTCTCCAATTTGACTAATGGCTTGATATTCTTCTGATAACAATCCACCCATTGCTCCTGTATCCGCTTTAACAATCTTATAATTCAATCCTAAACGATCAAAAATACGACAATAAGCTTCATACATTTTTTGGTATGATTCATCCAATCCTTTTTCATCAATATCAAATGAATAAGCATCTTTCATAATAAATTCACGAACACGAATTAAACCAAAACGAGGACGTGTTTCATCACGATATTTTGTTTGAATTTGATATAAATTATATGGGAAATCTTTATAACTCTTTCCATCCATACTTGCTGCTACAGTGAATAATTCTTCGTGAGTTGGCCCTAAAACATATTTTTTTCCATAACGATCATTTAAAGAAAACATATTAGAACCAAATGCTTCACGACGACCAGATTGAACATATACATCTTCTGGAATCAAAGCAGGCATCAATAATTCTTGAGCATCTTTGGCATCCATTTCCTCACGAATAATATTTTCAATTTTGGATAAAACTTTTTTACCCATTGGCATAATCATATAAATTCCATTGGAAGTCTTTTTAATCATACCAGCACGAACTAATAAATTACTTGAAACGCTATCTTCATCGCGTGCGTTTTCACGTAATGTATAAAAGAAACTTTTACTTAACTTCATATATACCTCTTTCTATCTAATTTTACGAATCATTGCCATTGGTTCAACGTTCTCATCAATGACTGTCGTTACAATTTGCATTGGTTTATTACAAACTTCTACCATTTCATGGTCTGTATCATATACATTTCCTATATAAATTTTAGTTGAACAAATATTAGGACCAAAAATTTCAAAATATCCATTCGGAACAAAATGATTTTTTACTTGAATGGTTGCCACATGTGTATTTTGATCATAATCCAATACAAACGCCACATACTCTTGTGTTACTGTTTCATCGTGTTCTTGATACAATTGTACATTGTGATCTGGAATTCCTTGATAAAAACCTGGTCCCGTTGGACGATTTTCAGCTTTGGCAATTTCTTTTTTTGTTTGTTCAATAATTTCTTTTGAAGCCGATCCATGTTCATATATATAATCAATTAAATGACGATAAGACGAAACCACAGTCGCTAAATAGTAAGCCGACTTCATTCTTCCTTCAATTTTTAATGATACGACGCCCATTTTAATAAAATCTTCTATATAATCAACCGCTTGTAAGTCTTTAGAAGACATCGAAAATAAATTATCAGGATTACTAATTTCTGAATCTCCATCCATCAAATGATATTTCCAGCGACAACTTTGCGCACATCCTCCACGATTGGCATCACGCAAAGTTAAATGATTACTTAAAACGCATCGACCTGAATAAGAAATGCACATTCCTCCATGAATGAATACCTCAATTGGTAGGATTTGTTTTTCACATATCGAACGAATTTGATCTAATTCACATTCTCTTCCTAACACAACACGGTCCATGCCTTGTTCTTTCCAAAAACGAACTGCACTTGAATTCGTCGATGAATGCTGAGTTGAAACATGAACTTCATAGTGTACATGTAAATCTTTAGCAATTTTCATAATAGCAGGACTAGCAACAATAATGGCATGAACTCCTGCTTTATCTAATTCCAATAAATACTCTTTTAATCCTTCTAAATCATTTTCATGTGGCAACATATTCACGGTTACATGAACATGTGAATTGTGAATATTCGCAAAGTCAACTAGTTCTTTAATTTCTTTTATATCAAAGTTTGAAGCACGTGAACGCAAAGAAAATTGTTTACCACCAATATAAACCGCATCCGCACCATATAAAATCGCAATTTTAGCTTTTTCTAAGTTTCCAGCAGGAGCTAACAATTCTATTTTATTCATATGTTTTCTCCTTTTTCTTAATTGATTCTTGATAATACCATTTATTTGATCCTTCAACAAATCGACCATCATTTAAATAAGATTGAATTACTTTTACCGTCCAATCATCATCTTTAAATATAGAATCAATTCTAAATCTATTAATATGACATGCTTTTAATTGATCCATAAGTTCTAAACTACTCATTGGTTCTTCACTAAAAACATATGTACCATTTTCATCTTCAAGAATCGGCATTCTTCCTTGTCTTGTTTGTTCAATAATCTCATAACAAGACTTATTCTTTGGTATATTTAATTCTTCACAATAATTTGTGATTAATGGTCTTCTTGAATATAAAATAGAATAATAACCTGAAATCAAGATTTCAAACTGACTATTGCGATTCGCAATTTTTTTGATTTCATCAATTGATAATTCATGAGCTAAGCTTACTGACTGAATTCCTTGTGACATATAAAAATCAATATCATAAGAATTAGTAATTAACGTTTCAGGTTGATATACACACAAATGCTCCATTCCTAATTTCTTAGCTTCAAATAAAACACCTTCATCCGCAAAATAAATTCCATCCACTGCAATTTGTTTTAGTTCCATTAGCGTTTGAATTAATAAAGGAATTTCTTGTTCGTGTACAAATTTTAATATATTAATATATAGTTTTAAATTTAATTCATGGCATTTTTCTTTCCATTTTCTTATTTCATTTAAAGGAACAACATTACAACAACGAATTGAAAAATGCGGAATACCAATAATAATTCCATCAATTCCATTTGTTTTTAATTTTTCCAATGAATTAAATTCATGAATAGTTGAAATATACATAGATTCTTCCTTTCAGACATTAAATATATCATAAAAAATTAAAGATTAAAATGTTTTAAGTCTTCCATTAATTGAATTAACTCATATTCGTTATAAACAACAAAATCAGAGCAAGGTCCTTCTATATTTTTATGACGATTAAAGTGAATCGTTTTCATGCCTGCTTTTTTAGCACCTTCCATATCATTCACATAATTATCACCAATATAATACCAATCCTCATATTTTTCATTCATTTGATCTAGAACAAATTGAAAAGCTCTTATGTCAGGTTTAGCAAATCCAATTTGTGAAGAAGTAAAAATATTTTTTTCATCGACAAAATCACAAACAGACAAAGAATGACATTTATTTCTTTGATGTTGATTTTCCCCGTTTGTAAGAATCGCATATTCATAGTTTTCCTTCATTAAATAATTTTTTAAAGCCGGGTCCATATGAATTTTATATTGATATTCTTTATATACTTTTTGAAAGTTTTCCGCTTGTGATTTTGAAATACTTAGATTCATAGCCTTTAAAGTATTTTCGATGCGAAGAATTCCTGCCGTAAATGGATCCAAAGTTCCATCTTGAACTTGATCAAACATTTCATCGCCTTTTTTGCGATATAAATGATAAAAATCGGATAAATCATCGCAATATAATTCCGGAAGAATTTCTTTTACGGCCATTTTAAATGGCCATTGACAATCATATAATGTATCGTCACAGTCAAACATAAATTTCATCATAACACTCACCGCTTCTATTATAAAAAAAAAGCTTGTAGAATTCTACAAGCTCTTCGACCTTTTAATTATTTATATAATTCAACAAGTCTTTGTAAGTGTTCCCAACGTTCTTTGGCAGCTTCTTCATTCTTAGCGAATAATTTTTCTGCTCTTTCAGGGAATGGTTTAACAAGACGTGAATAACGAGATTCGTTATTTAAGAATGCTTGGTATTCATCCCATTTACCTTCTTTAGAAGTTAATGTGAAAGGATTTTGACCTTTTTCTTTCTTAGAAGGATCGAATGAGAATAAGTTCCAGTATCCAGCACTAACAGCTTTCTTCATTTCGTCTTGACAGTGGTTCATACCACCTTTAGCAATACCATGTAATTCACATGGAGCATATCCGATGATTAATGATGGTCCATTGTAAGCTTCGGCTTCAGCGATACACTTAACAGCTTGAGCAGGGTTAGCTCCTAAAGCGATTTGTGCAACATATACATATCCGTAGCTCATTGCGATTTCAGATAATGATTTTTTCTTCATTTCTTTACCTGAAGCAGCAAATTGACATACTTCACCGATGTTAGATGCTTTAGATGCTTGTCCACCAGTATTTGAATACATTTCTGTATCGAATACCATAACGTTTACGTTTTCACCTGAAGCTAATACATGGTCTAATCCACCGAATCCGATGTCATAAGCCCATCCGTCTCCACCGAAGATCCATACAGATTTCTTAGCTAAGTAATCTTTCTTTTCAAGGATTTCAGCAGCTAATGGAGAATCAACTTTTTCGATTTCAGCAACTAATGCTTCTGTAGCAGGTGTATTTGCTTTAGTATCATCTTTAGTTTCTAAGAATTTAGCAAATGCTGCTTTTAATTCTTCTGAACCATTTTCAGCTAATTCAGCAACTTTTTCGATTACTTGTTCACGTAATACTTTTTGTCCTAAAGCCATACCGAATCCATGTTCAGCATTGTCTTCGAACAATGAGTTAGACCAAGCTGGTCCTTTCTTAGTATCTTTGTTTACAGTGTAAGGACTTGTTGCAGCAGGTCCACCCCAAATTGATGAACATCCTGTAGCATTTGAAATATACATTTGTTCACCGAATAATTGGGTAACTAAACGAGCATATGAAGTTTCAGCACATCCAGCACATGAACCAGAGAATTCTAATAATGGTTGGTTGTATTGAGAACCTTTAACTGTTGTATCAGCAAATCCAGAATCTTTCTTAGAAATGTTAGCTACTAAGTAATCGAATACTGGTTGTTGGTCAGCTTGATCAGCTTGAGGAACCATTTCAATTGCTTTAGTAGGACATACAGTGATACATTCACCACATCCCATACAATCTAATGGTGAAACACTCATGATATATTTGTATTCACCAGCTTTTGGTTTAGTATCAGCTACTACCATATTTTCAGGTCCAGCAGCAACTTCAGCGTCTGTTAATAAGAATGGACGAATTGTAGCATGTGAACATACGAATGCACATTGGTTACATTGAATACATTTAGCAGCATCCCATGCAGGTACTGTAACAGCTGTTCCACGTTTTTCGTAAGCAGAAGCACCTGTTTCCCATTGTCCATCGGCATTGTTTGTAAATGCAGAAACTGGTAATGAATCTCCATCCATGATGTTAACTGGTTCCATGATGTTTTTAACCATCTTAACAGTTGCTTCACGTCCAGTTAATTCTGGTTTAGCAGCATCTGGTTGAGGGTTAGACCATGAAGCAGGAACTTCAACTTTATGAGTAGCATCAACACCAGCATCAATTGCACGGTAGTTCATTTCAACTACAGCATCACCTTTTTTACTATATGATTTCTTAGCAGCAGCTTTCATATAGTCAACAGCTTCATCAATTGGCATAACATTAGCTAATTTGAAGAAAGCAGCTTGTAAAATAGTATTTGTACGTTTACCCATACCAATTTCAATTGCTTTATCAATGGCATTGATTGTATACAATTGAATGTTGTTATCTGCGATGTATTTTTTAGCTTCTGCAGGTAAATGTTGTTCTAATTCTTCGTCAGACCATTGGCAGTTGATTAAGAATACACCACCAGGTTTAACATCTTGAACCATCTTATATCCTTTAACAACATAAGAAGGGTTGTGGCAAGCTACGAAGTCAGCTTGGTTGATGTAGTATGGACTACGAATTGGTTTATCTCCAAAACGTAAGTGAGAAATTGTGATTCCTCCTGTTTTCTTAGAATCGTATTGGAAATAAGCTTGGATATATTTATCAGTGTGGTCACCGATAATCTTAATAGAGTTCTTGTTAGCACCTACTGTACCGTCTCCACCTAATCCCCAGAATTTACATTCTACAGTTCCTGGAGTTGAAGTGATTGGAGCTGGTTTAACTTCTGGTAAAGAAAGATTTGTAACATCATCCACGATACCTACTGTGAAACGAGGTCTTGGATTTTCTTTCTTTAATTCTTCATAAATGGCAAATACACTTGAAGGAGGAGTATCCTTTGAACCTAATCCATAACGTCCACCATTTAATACGATATCATTTAATCCTGCTTCACGTAATGTAGTAGCTACATCTAAGTATAGAGGATCTCCTAATGAACCTGGTTCTTTTGTACGGTCTAATACAGCAATTTTCTTAGCTGTCTTAGGTAATACTTTTAATAAGTGTTTAGATGACCAAGGACGATATAAACGAACCTTAATAACCCCTACTTTTTCACCTTTAGCTGTTAAGTAATCGATAACTTCTTCAATAACATCGTTAATTGAACCCATAGCAACGATTACACGATCAGCATCTGGTGCTCCATAGTAGTTGAACAAATCATAGTTTGTTCCTAATTTTTCATTGATTTTACCCATGTATTTTTCAACAACAGCTGGTAAAGCATC
>JAQYFP010000107.1 GCA_028723085.1 Erysipelotrichaceae bacterium
TTAAATGCATTGTATACGCCTTCATATACCGGACCATGCATCCACGCAAAACAATCTTCTTCGTACATTGGTTTTTGGAAAGAAACCATATAAATTGCCTGTATATAATACAATAATTTTTGTAAAGCTAAAGGCGTTACTTCATTTGCCCTTTCAAAAATATATGATATTACCGAAAGCAACTTATCAGGAATATTAATAATATCATTTAAATTCAAAACGGCTTTCATCGCCTTTTTATATGCAGTCTCGCCTATTTTTTCTTTGTTGATTCTTAGCATTTCAATCATATAAGCCGGAGATTCCAATGCTTTTTTTATCACATCAGAATACTCTTTAGATGGGATTTGTCCCTGAAGATAACGTGTAATAGTAATTTCACCAAATCCTAAAGCTAAAGAAAGCGGTGCCTTTCCAATATTATACATTTCCATCAAATCTTCTATATCATGAATACTAACAATATCTTCTATTTTTCTATATTGCTCATCTATTTCCTTCATTCTTAAATCCATAATTCCATGGATGTTTATTTCTTCTCCACATTCTTTACAAAAAGCAGCTGTAACCTCCATCTCATATTCTTTTTCTCTAATCGTATAATTTCGCCATACCTTCTTAATCTCATACTGACACTCTTTTCTGCATTCACTACAGAATGATAATTTTTCCTTTCCCATAGTCTTCCTCCTTTAATTTTATTTTCTATAAATCAATTTTTACTTAAAAGCATACTTAAGTGGATATTCTTGTTTGTGAAAAGAGATCACTATACAGTATAGGTTCTCCAACTTATTAAATTTAATGTATAGAGAAACTGTTTCTTCCTCTGTACCAAATCTTGGAAGAAGACGTACATCTTTTCCGAATATATATAGAATCTCATGCGAAAATTTGGGATGTTCATTATTTATCGCTTCACAAAAATCATCAACCTGCAAATCTAATAAAATTTCTTCTCTCATTTTTTCAGTTATATTATAATCAACAAACAGTTGTTCATTCTTATCTCTAGATGAAACTAGATAGCGTTTTTCTCTAATCGCTTGTTTTACATCTCTTAGGTAACATTCAACTTCATTTTTGTTTTTATCCAAAATTCTGACCTCCTATCATTCTATGATGGCTTTTTTATATTATTCTATCATATAAATAAATTATAGTCATTTGATAGCTTTTCGTCAATAATCTATCATAAAAAAGACCAACTTAATCAAGTCAGTCTCAAATTCTCTATTTATCATGTTATTTGTATTTTTTATATTAGTACGAACCTTTCTTTTTCCTAGTATTATTACGTACCACTCCTAATATCTTGCTTCCTGCTTTTTCTAATTGGCTTTTTACTTCTTGTGCTTTGCGATAACGTACATTGTTATCTCCTAATACAAGTATTGTTCCATCACAGTTAGGTGCAATAACAGCAGCATCAATAACATCTCCTAGAGGTGGTGTATCGATTAAAATATAGTCATAAATTCCTCTTAAATCTTGGATTAATTGACTAAAGTATTTTCCATTTAATAGTTCTACGGGATTAGGTGGATATTTACCGGCAAATAAAATCCAAAAAGAAGGATATTGTACTTGGCATACACAGTTATTAATTGTTTCCATTCCAGTTAATACTTCACTTAATCCAGGTACATTTTTCGCATTTGTATTTCTTCCAGCCATAACACTTTTTCTCATATCCGCATCGATAACTAAAACACGCTTTCCTAATTCAGCTAGTGAACTTGCCGAATTTAAAGTAACAGTTGTTTTTCCTTCGTTTTCGTTACAACTCGTTAAGGCAATTACTTGAATGTCTTGGCCACAGAATTGAAGATTGGTACGGAGAACTTTATAAGCTTCTTGTGTAAAATAATCATTTTGTCCTGGTAACTTTAAATTAATTTCTCTCATACTTATTTACCCTTCTTCTTTCCTTTCTTACTATTTCCTTTATTTTCTCCATAATATCCGTATTTTCCTTTATGTGAAGCATTCGCATTCGGAATTTCTCCTAATACACTTAATCCTAAGTAACGTTCAATGTCTTCATTAGTACGAATACGATCATCCATAATAAAGGCTACTAAATAAATCGTATAAACTAAAATCGCAACAATAAATCCAACTAATAAATATGTTACAATTCCTGTTTTATTGTCTGGTTTTGAATTCAGTGTTCCGTATTCGTATAAATTCACTTGTTCAAAGCCCATAGCTTCTCTAATCTTTTCAGATCCTACACTACATACTTTATCAACTATTTTTTTAGCTTCCATTGGCGTAGAACCCGTAGCACTGACTTCTAATACACGAGTATTTTCAGGGTTATTAGTCGTAATAGAATGACTTAATTGTTCATAGCTAACATCTAAATTTAAATCATCAATCACTGTATCTAATACAGAATGACTTTTTAATAAATAGTCACAATCGCCAACGACTTTCAATGCCAATGAAAAATCATCACTTGATCCGCTAATTTCATTTTGATCTTGTCTTAAAATATATAAAGTTGCTGTTGATTTATAAACTGGCGTAAAAGTAATTAAATTAAAAATTCCCATTAATGCCATTACAACAACTGAACACACAACCATCATTCCTAATTTTTGTATAAACAAGTTCCATAAATCTTTTAATGTCACAATTCTTACTTGTCCTTGTTGTTCCATATCTCTCTTCCTTTCAATATATTTAAACCATTATAGAAACAAACCATATCCGCATAGTCTTTTCCATAAACTTTTTTTATCACTTCATAACATTTTGACATACCAGGAATTCTTCTTTTCAAATCATGGGCATCACTTGAAATTAAATCAATACAATCTTTAGATAAATACTTTTTAGAACGCATTTTTGTCTTTAATCCAAATTCACCTAAAATCGATTGTGTATCCATTTGCATAATTACCCCTTCTTTTTTTAGTGATTGAACTGTTTTTAAATCCATTTTTTCATAGCGTTCCACGTGTCCTAAAACCGGAATATATCCGCCATTCAACAACATTGAACATCCATGTACAATTTCTTTTTTGTCTTCATTCATCGAAAAATCAACTAATATATAATCAGTATTATTTAGAGTATGACACTTACCATCTAATACCCATTGCATGCAATTCCGACTAAAATGAAGTTCATTTCCTAAATATAATTCTAAATTTGGGTATTTAGATGCATATTGAACCAAACGATAAAAAGAAGACAATGTACTTTGTTCATTATCACCAAAATAACCAGGATGAAAATGAGGTGTTACACATATTACACGAACCCCATCTTCATATTCTTGATTCAACATATCAAACATTTCTTGTTGCGTTTTGGCTCCATCATCACATCCATAGAGAAGATGAATATGTAAATCAGTAAACATGTTATACATCCTTTCGATAAACCATACGATTCACAATACCTGTATAACTTTGAATGATTTTTATTACTTTATTTGATACATTTTCATCTGTATAATCCGGTACTGGAAGACCATCATCATGATTTTCATTCATCATTACTGCTGTATCAACCGCTTGAAGTAGACCATGGGTATCAATTCCTGCTAACACAAAACAAGCTTTATCTAATGCTTCAGGGCGTTCCGTACTTGTACGAATACAAACGGCTGGAAAAGGTTTTCCAATTGATGTATAAAAACTACTTTCTTCTGGTAGTGTTCCGGAATCTGAAACAACGCAATACGCATTCATTTGAAGGGAATTGTAATCATGAAATCCTAGTGGTTCATGTGCAATCACCCGTGAATCTAATTTAAAATGTGATTCATTTAATCTTTTACGACTTCTTGGATGACAAAAATATAAAATAGGCATGTCATATTTTTTAGCCATTTCATTAATCGCATGAAATAAAGAATTAAAATTCTTTTCCGTATCAATATTTTCTTCACGATGAGCACTTAATAAAATATATTTTTTAGGTTCTAAATTTAATCTATTTAAAATATCACTTTGTTCAATTTTTGATAAATTCTTATGTAAAACTTCACTCATGGGAGAACCCGTTACATATGTTCTTTCTTTAGGAAGACCACATTCCATTAAATAACGACGAGCGTGTTCGGAATAAGCTAAGTTCACATCGCTGATAATATCAACGATTCTTCGATTCGTTTCTTCTGGTAAACATTCATCCTTGCAACGATTTCCTGCTTCCATATGAAAAATAGGAATGTGTAACCGTTTAGCACTAATAACACTTAAACAAGAATTGGTATCACCTAATACCAATAAAGCATCCGGTTTGGTTTCAACCATTACTTCATAAGACTTTGAAATAATGTTTCCCATTGTTTCTCCTAAATTTGAGCCAACGGCATTTAAATAAATATCAGGATCATCTAATTCTAAATCATGAAAGAAAATGCCATTTAAGTTATAGTCATAATTTTGACCAGTATGAACAAGTAAAGTATCAAAATAAGTTCTACATTTTTTAATTACTTCACTTAAACGAATAATTTCCGGACGAGTTCCTACAATAATCATTAACTTTAATTTTCCATTATCTTTAAACATAACTAGTCCTCAACTTTCTCATAATACGTATCCGGATGATTCACATCAAAGTTTTCATTGGCCCACATAATGGTAACCAAATCATCCGTATCACTTAAATTAATAATATTATGCGTGTATCCAGGAATCATATAAACCGCTTGAATATGTTCCCCTGATACATAAAAATTAATGACTTCATTACTTCCTATTTTCCTTTGTTGAATTAAACCCTTACCAGAAACAACAACAAATACTTCCCATTTCGAATGATGCCAATGTTCTCCTTTAGTAATACCAGGTTTAGAAATATTGACACTAAATTGTCCACAAGAAGCTGTCTTAAACAACTCAGTAAAAGAACCACGACTATCTTTATTCATTTTTAATGAATAACTCATATCACTTACATCAACATATGATAAATACGTACTATATAATTTCTTAGTAAACACATCATCAAAACAATCTAAAACAAAGTTATTGTTTTGAACACTTTTAAAAGAATATAGTTTATCAACTAAAACTTGTAAACTAACACTATAATAAGGATAAGAATCTCTTTTCCCTTTTCCTTCCAATAAACCAATTAATTCCTCAATAACATCATCAATATAAATCAAATCTAATACAGTGTTAGGATCATTAACTTGAATCGGTAAATTATGAGAAATATTGAAACAAAACGTAGCTACTGCACTGTTGTAATTAGGTTTACACCATTTCCCAAATAAATTTGAAAAACGATAAATATAAACACTTGCTCCTGTTTGTTCTTGATAAGACTGAAATAATTTTTCTCCTTCAAGCTTAGAACGACCATATTCACTATCTTTAAAACGACCTGTTAAACTTGCTTGAATAGAACTCGAAACCATAATCGGACAAGTATTATGACATTCTTTCAAAGTTGATAATAAAGTTGAACTAAAACCATAATTCCCAATCATAAACTCAGACACATCTTTAGGACGATTCACTCCAGCTAGATGAAAAACAAAATCAGCTTTTGAACAATATTCCTTTAAAGAATCCAATGAACTATCAATGTCGTATTCATAGATTTCATCAATCATAACATTATGCGTACGATCTAGGCCATCACGAATGTTTTTTAACGAAGCAACTAAATTCTTTCCCACAAAACCATTGGAACCCGTAACTAAAATATTCATTAGTAAGAGCCTCCAAATAATTTAAGCTTTAATAATAAAGACTTCATTTCTTCAACATTCAATAATTTCGTATTATGTGACGTATATTGTTCAACCGCATCTAAATCACGATTTCCTTTATTCACATAGTTATCATAATTTAAATCACGATTATCCGCAGGTACACAATAAAAATCACCTAAATCAATAGCACGAACCATTTCTTCCTGTGTTACTAATACTTCATACAACTTTTCACCATGACGCGTACCAATACATGTATAACCAACATCCGATTGTTTTAACTCTAAAATTGCTTGAGCCAATGTTTCAATCGTACAAGAAGGAGCCTTTTGAACAAATAAATCACCTTGATGACCATGTTCAAACGCATATAAAACCAAATCAACCGCATCATTTAAAGTCATCATAAAACGCGTCATGTTAGGATTGGTGATTGTTAATTGTTTACCATCATTAATTTGATCACAAAACAAAGGAATAACCGAACCACGAGAAGCCATTACATTCCCATATCGAGTTAAACACAAAACCGGATCATCTTCTAACATTTGACGAGAACGAGCAATAACGTTTTTCTCCATAACCGCTTTTGTCATTCCCATCGCATTAATAGGATATGCTGCTTTATCTGTTGATAAGAAAATAGCCTTTTTAACACAGTTTTCTACACAAGCACTAATAACATTATTAGATCCTTCTACATTAGTTTTAACAGCCTCCATGGGATAAAACTCACAAGAAGGCACTTGTTTTAAAGCCGCTGCATGGAAAACATAATCTACACCACGAAACGCATTTACAATTGAGTTATAATCACGAACATCACCTATATAAAACTTAATCTTAGAAGCATGTTCAGGTTTGTTAACCTGATAAAAATGACGCATATCATCCTGCTTCTTTTCGTCACGCGATACGATACGTATCTCTTTAATATCTGTATCTAAAAACCGATCCAATACAGCATGACCAAAAGAACCAGTTCCTCCTGTAATCAATAATATCTTATCCTTAAATATGCTCATGATTTATCACTCCTTTGCTTGAAACTTAAAAATTTGTAGTATTTTCGAACTATTTTTGAAAATATCGAATAACCACAATATTTATTTAATGTTTTAATTGCTCCTTTATTATAAATTTCATCAATAATAAATTCTCTTATATGATTCTTAGTAACTGATGAAAAATATGATGGATTCTTTTCTAGTGCATCTTTTAAGTCTACTTTTTGTAAATAGCAATCATTCTTTATTTTGTCTAAAAAATATAATCCTTTATTTGAATTAGAAATAACGATGGAAACTCCTTTACTGTCCTTATAAGACAATTTTTTTTCTTCTATGCCCCAATAATCACCTAAAGTTAAATCGCTATAATAATTCTTATTTTTAAATTGACAGTTATAACAAGAATTTCTTAAATAATAATTATTTATAAATCCTTTTAAATATAGATTGTCAGTTACAGGCGTTAATTCTTCTGTACCATCACTATAAGCTAATTTCAACGAATATTTTTTCCAACCATGTGTTTTATCTCTGAATGACACATGAACAATTTTTTTATTCATATCCCTTTCTTTTTCTTCTATATACTTTTTCCAAACATATGGTGATGGTGTACCGTGACAGACTACATCAACTAACAATAAATTTTTATATTCCTTGTCTCCTAAAAAAGTCCTAAGCCCGGCAATTTGACATGGAGTTCCACTAAACAATACCGTTTTCCCACTTAATAAAGCTTCTTTAGCTTCTCTAAAGGTATCTTTTACATCACTTTGTATATATTTAGAACCAGTTAATTCACTTAATTCATCTAGCGATTTAATGGAAATGTGTTGTGCAGTTTTACAATCATTAGACATAGAACATCCAAAAACAATTCCTTCACTTTTTAAAACTTTCTCTGCCAAAATTGAAAAAATACCGCCAGATGAACTTTTACTTATTATTTTTTCATCATTAGCGTATCCAAAAAAAGCCATTGTGGGTTCATTTATAAATGGAGATACATTATTCAAAGGACACATTTTATCGCACATCCCACAATTCATACACAACTTTTCATCGATTATAGGATATAAAAAACCTTCTCGATTTTCCTCCAATTTAATTGCATCTACAGGGCAAGATGCATAGCATGCACTACATCCAGTACACTCATTGATATTTAACATTATCTATGCCCTCCCTTATTTAATTTACATATTAAAGTTGATTTTTCCTGTTCATTTAAACCAAACAATAATAGCCCTAAAATTGCAAGAATCACAAAAGATATACCACATATTAAAAAAGAAAAAATAGCATTACTTATATTTTTCCCTAATAAGAAAGAAATAATGGTGGCTATAATAAGTGTTGGCAATATTCCCTTATATGATTTTTTGAACATATACAAGACAGGAATATTCAAAACTTTGTAATAGTAAATATTCATAATGATAACTTGACCAATAATAGTAGAAATTGCAGTAGCAATAGCAGCTCCTATAACTCCCCATTTATTAATCCCGTACAAAGTTAAAACTATATTCAAAATAGTTGTGCTAAATAAAATTATAGATCTTGACATTCTTTTGTTGTAGAAATCTAATAAGTTAATCAAAATTCCATTTGTCATATTTATATACATAGGAATCATCAGTATCAAGGCAATAAACCATGCATCCAAATATTGACTGCCATAAATAATACAAATAAACTGTTTTCCAACCGAAATAAAGCCAAAAATAACTAGACCACCTATCAATGCAATCAATCGACAAGATTTAATCAATGATTCTATTAAATTTTCTTTCTTTATTCCACTAGCAAGCTGTTTATTAATTTGGGGTGCATTAATTGAAATAGGAATAGTTGTTAATGATGAAAAAACGCTAAAAATATACAAAGATATACTGTACATGGTTACACTTTCAGGCGATAGATATATACCTATTAAAAACTTATCAACATTGTTATTTGCTTGATTTACAATTGTTTGTAAAAATATAGCTATACACAATGGAATAGATGATTTTAAAATTGTCTTGTCAAAATATCTTTTTGAAAATTTTAATTTAAGTACTCTTTTACAATAATAAAATGAGTATCCCGAAAAAATAATTCCCAATATACTGTCGACTATCGCAATCATAATTGAAAATTCGTAAAATGATAATACAGTTACCAAACAAATAGTCCTCAACAGCATTCTTATAATATTTTGTATTGAAGCAAATGAATATTTTTCAAAAGCTAATATAATTCCATTACAAGTTTGCCCATAAAATGAAAAGATCAAATAAATCGTTGTAAAAATAAAGATTTTCTTTCCATATAATATTTGTTTGTAAGACATCGAATTGCTATATAAAATATCAATGGAACAGTAAAATACGACAGATACTAAACAAATCACAAGAACTAATATATTTGTAAGTTTCCAAATTGTTGCAACATTCTTATTAACTGTTTCTTCATTATCATTTTTTCCTCTACACATTGAAATATTACGGGTCATTACAGTTCCAGTTCCAAATTCGAAAAGTATCAAATAATTTGCAAAAGAGGCAATTGTTTGATAAATACCATACTCTGTGTCTCCTAATTTTCTTAATAAAAAAGAAGATAAAAATAATCCAATAATCATATTCAAGAAAGTACTGACATAGGATAATATCATTCCGACATTCTTATTATTCATTATTTTCTCCTATTTCTTGTAGAATCTGTTTTGTAACTTTCAAAATACTATTTTTATATTCTGGCATGATAGCTTTATATCTTTCTCTCTA
>JAQYFP010000108.1 GCA_028723085.1 Erysipelotrichaceae bacterium
TCTGATTTATGTTGTAGGTGTTTATTTTTATTTTGATCGTTATTTGGAACAAATAATGGAAAAAATGAGGAATAAAATTGATTTTAATCATGCAAAAGTGGATGAATCTATCCAAAGGAATCAATAAAAATGAAATTATATATTTGTGATATTTGTGACTTTGAAGAAAGTAAAATAAATGAAATTAAAGAAAATGTTGATGTTGAATTGGTTTTAACAAAAGAGTCATTAACAATGTCTTTACTTGAACAAATGAAGGATGTCGATGGGATTTCTATTATCGGTTATAGTCATGTGAATCGTGAAATACTTGATAAAATGAAAGAAAATGGAATTATGCATTTATCAACGCGTACGATTGGTTTTGATCATATTGATGTTGCTTATGCAAAATCAATTGGAATTCATGTGTACCATGCGTATTATGATCCTAATAATGTTGCGGATTTCGCCGTTATGTTGATGTTGATTTTATTAAGAAAAGCCAAGATTTCAATTTGTCGCTCACTTGTCAATGATTTTTCATTAGATGGTTTACAAGGAAGAGAAATGCGTAGTTTAACGGTTGGAGTCATTGGAACTGGTAAAATCGGAAGAACGGTTATTAAGAATTTAAGTGGCTTTGGTTGTCGTATATTGGCTTATGATCTTCATCAATTTGAAGAAGTTAAGCAATATGCTCAATATGTTGAATTAGATGAATTATATCGTCAATCCGATATTATCACTTTACATGTTCCTCTAACTAATGATAACTATCATATGATCAATTCGAATTCAATTCATAAAATGAAAAAAGGAGTCATTTTAATTAATACAGCTCGTGGACAGCTTATTGATACAAAAGATTTAATTGATGCTTTAGAACAAGAATATGTTGCAGGTGCTGGAATCGATACACTAGAGGAAGAAAATGGTGTTATGCATGAGCATATTGGAGTTCGAATTATTGATAATCGTGATTTATTGTATTTAAAACAATTCCCTAATGTTGTTTATACACAACACTATGCGTTCTATACAAAAGAGGCTTGTGATTCCATGATTGCATGTGGTATTCATTCATTAATAGATGGATTAAACAATAAGAAAAGTATTTGTGAAATATAGTTTTACTTATATTTCACATTTTTTTGTATTTTTTCATTGGAATTTCAAAATAAATGGTGTATCCTAGAATCAGTAAAGCGCTTTCAAAATTGGTTAATACGTCAAAAAGACGTGTGATAAAAAAGAAAAGGAGAGACATAATACTTATGAAAAAAAATTTTTTATCATTAACAGTATCCGTTGCTATGGCTGGAACGTTATTAGCAGGATGTTCATCTGGAGGGGATGACAAAGGTAAAGTTTATTGGTTAAACTTTAAACCAGAAGCTGATGAAGCTCTTCAACAAATCGCTAAAGATTATACAGAAGAAACAGGTGTTGAAGTTAAAATCGTTACAGCTGCATCAGGAACATATCAAGAAACATTAACAGCTGAAATGGATAAATCAGAAGCTCCAACATTATTCGTAGTTGGTAACCAAGCTGCTGTTAAAACTTGGGGTGACTATTGCTATGATTTATCAGACACAGACGTTTACAAAGAATTAACTACTGATGATTTCACATTATATAATGGTGACGAAGTAGCTTCTATCGGTTATTGCTATGAAACATATGGAATTATCACAAACAAAGCATTATTAGCTAAAGCTGGATATTCAGTTGATGACATCACAAATTTTGAATCATTAAAAGCAGTTGCTGAAGATATTCACGCACGTGCTGGTGAATTAGGATTTGATGCATTTACTTCAAGTGGTATGGATGATTCATCTTCTTGGCGTTTCACAGGTCACTTAGCTAACCTTCCTTTATACTATGAATCAGTAGATGACAACTGGACAGAATGCCCTGCTGAAATTAAAGGTACTTACTTAGATAACTTCAAACAAATTTGGGATCTATACATCAATAACTCAGCTTATGACAAAACTACTTTAGCTACTGGTGGATACGATGCTGAAGGTGAATTCAAAGATGGTAAAGCAGTATTCTTCCAAAATGGTTCTTGGGAATATGCAGCATTAAGCGAAGCAATCGCTGATGATGATATGACAATGATTCCTATCTACACTGGTGTTGAAGGTGAAGAAAACCAAGGTTTATGCTCTGGAACAGAAAACTGCTGGGCAGTAAACAAAAATGCATCTGAAGCTGATATTCAAGCTACTCTAGATTTCATGTATTGGTTAGTAACTTCTGAAGAAGGAACTCAAATGATGGCTGAACAATTCGGTGAAATTCCTTATAAAGGTGCTACTGAAAATAATAACGTATTCTTCAAAGCTGCTAACGAAGCTTTAGAAGCAGGTAAATATTCTGTTGCTTGGACATTCAACTACACTCCAAACGTTGAACAATGGCGTGGTGGATTAGTTTCTGCTATGAACCAATATGACAATGGTGGATCTTGGGACGATGTAGTTTCTGCATTCGTTGATGGATGGGCAACTCAATACAAAGAAGCTAATGCAAATTAATTTGTTTTAAAAGTTGAATTTGTGGGATGAGCAGATTTGTTCATCTCCTTTTTGATAAGAGGAGAAATTATGGCACAGAAAAAGAAGAAAAATAAGAATAATGATAGTGCTGCTGTCAATTCGAAATTGATTCGTAAGCCAATCGAACGTTGTTTTCTATTATTCCTGGCTCCTACTTTAGCTGCCTTTACAATTGGATTTATTTATCCATTTTTAAAGGGATTCTATCTTTCTTTTTGTAAGTTTCAAACAACATCAAATGCTGAATTTATAGGAATTGGGAATTATATTAACGCTTTACATGATGCATCGTTTGTACATGCATTCTGGTATACTGCACTTTATGCAGTTGTATCTTTATTATTAATAAATATTATCGCCTTTATTATTGCTTATTTCTTAACACAAGGTATTAAAGGGGCTAATATTTTCCGTACTGTATTCTTTATGCCAAACTTAATTGGTGGTATCGTTTTAGGTTATATTTGGAGTATGATTTTTAATGGTATTTTATCAAGATATGGTACATCTATACTGATGGAAACTAAATTTGGTTTCTGGGGATTAATTATATTGATGTGTTGGCAGCAAATTGGTTATATGATGATCATCTATATTGCTGGATTACAATCTGTTCCACAAGATATGATGGAAGCTGCTAAAATTGATGGAGCAAGTCGTCTACAAACATTGATTCACATTACAATTCCAAATGTAATGCCTTCAATTACAATTTGTATGTTCTTGTCGTTAACAAACGCATTTAAATTATTCGACCAGAACTTAGCATTGACCGGTGGACAGCCATTCCAGTTTAATCCTGATGGATCGGTTGTAAAGACTACCGAAATGTTAGCACTGAATATTTATAATACATTCTATGGACAAAATACAATGGCTCGTGGTACAGCTCAGGCTAAGGCTGTTATATTCTTTGTTCTCGTTGCAGTTATTTCTGTAGCTCAGTTAACCGCAACTCGTAAGAAGGAGGTTCAACAATAATGGCAAAAGAAAAAAAGATTAAAGGCGATGGTCAATCTGTTGGTGCCGAAAAGAAAATCAAAACTACTTTAACGATTACTTTTTCTATTATATCTATTATTTATGTTCTTCCTGTATTCTTTGTTTTATTGAATTCATTCAAAGCAAATACATTTGTTAAGACCGATACATTTGCTTTCCCAAATGCGGATACATTTGTTGGATGGGCTAACTATATTAAAGGGTTTACATTTGGAAATTATCCATTTTTTAAATCTGTTTGGTATTCTGTAGTTATTACGATTTTATCGACTGTTCTAATTTTGATTTGTACTTCAATGGCGGCATGGTTCATTGCTCGAGTTAACAATTTATTCTGTAAAATTTGTTATTATTTATTTGTTTTCTCAATGGTTGTACCATTCCAAATGTTAATGTTCACTTTATCAAAAACAGCAGATACATTACATTTAAATACACCTTATACGATTCCTATTATTTATTTGGGATTTGGAGCGGGTCTGGCCGTCTTTATGTTCTCGGGATTCATTAAGAGTATTCCTTTGGAAATAGAAGAAGCGGCTGCTATTGATGGATGTGGACCCATTCGTACTTTCTTTAGCGTAGTACTTCCAATGTTAAAACCAACTATGATTTCAACAGGTATTCTTGAAATTATGTGGGTATGGAATGACTATCTATTGCCTTATTTGGTATTAGACCGTACAAAATACATGACAATTCCAATTCACATCCAATATCTACAAGGAAGTTATGGATCAGTTGATTTAGGTGCTATCATGGCATTGATTACATTAAGTATTATTCCAGTTATTATTTTCTATTTGACTTGTCAAAAATATATTATTGCTGGAGTAGCTGCTGGAGCTGTAAAGGGATAATATGAAAAGAAGTAGTGGAATTTTAATGCCTATTTTTTCTCTTCCATCTAATTATGGAATTGGGACTTTAGGAAAAGAAGCATATAAATTTGTGGATTTTTTATATGAAGCAAATCAAAAATATTGGCAAATTTTACCGGCTGGGCCAATTAGCTATGGAGATTCTCCATATCAGAGTTTTTCATCATTTGCCGGGAATCCATATTTCATTGATTTGGATTTATTAATTGAAGATAAGTTATTAACTAAAAAAGAAGTTTCTTCTATTGATTGGATGGAAACAGAAGAAAAAGTAGATTATGGAAGAATCTATAATCATCGATTTGATGTTTTATTCAAAGCATATAAAAGAGGTATTGAAAAATATCGAAATGATTTTGAACACTTTGTGAGTGAAAAATCAAAATGGATTCATGAATATTCATTGTTTATGGCATGTAAACGTCACTTTGATATGAAGGCATGGTCACAATGGCCAGAAGATATTCGTCTTCATAAACCAGAAGCTTGTCAAAAGTATCGTCAATTGCTTAAAGAAGATGTTGAATTCTTTGAATTCTTACAATTTTTATTCTTTAAACAATGGAACCAATTAAGAGAATATGCTCATTCGAAAGATATTCAAATTATTGGTGATATTCCTATTTATGTAGCATTGGATTCAGCCGATGTATGGAGTGAACCACAATGGTTTTTATTAGATGATCAAAACGTTCCTATTGAAGTTGCTGGTTGTCCACCAGATGCTTTTAGTGAAGATGGACAATATTGGGGAAATCCAATTTATCGATATGATGCGATGCAACGCGATGGATATGGATGGTGGATTCGTAGAGTTGATGGATCTTTCCAATTATATGATGTTGTGCGAATTGATCATTTCCGTGGTTTTGAATCGTATTGGGCTATTCCATACGGTTCTCCAACCGCAAAAGATGGACAATGGAAAAAAGGCCCTGGTATGTCATTGATTGGTGTTCTTACTTCTTGGTTTAGAGGAAAAGAATATATTGCCGAGGATTTAGGTGTGTTAACAGATGAAGTAATTCAACTTGTTAAGGATTCAGGATTACCAGGAATGAAAGTTCTTGAATTTGCCTTCGATTCAAGAGAAGCTGCTGATTATTTACCACATACATATCCTAGAAATAGTGTTTGCTACATTGGAACACATGATAATCTAACTTGTAAACAATGGTTTGATGAAGCAGATAAAGATGATGTTCAATTAGCTATCGATTATTTAGGATTAAACAAAGAAGAAGGATATGTTTGGGGAATGATTCGTGGTGGAATGTCGACTGTTTCTGATTTATTTGTATGTCAGATGCAAGATTATCTTGAATTAGGAAAAGAAGGACGAATTAATTTACCTAGTACAACAGGTGAAAACTGGAAATGGCGTATGAAAAAAGGCGCTAATTCCAAAAAATTAGCTAAAAAAATCGCAACTTATACCAAACGATATGGTAGAGCTTGCCATGAATAATAAGAAAGAGAGGAATTTATAATGTCTGGTTTATCTTTACAGCACATTAAAAAAGTGTATCCAAACGGATATGAAGCCGTTCAGGATTTTAACTTGGACATTGAAGATAAAGAATTTATCATTTTTGTTGGTCCATCAGGATGTGGAAAATCAACTACACTTCGTATGATTGCAGGATTAGAAGAAATTAGTAGTGGTGATTTATACATTGACGGAAAACGTATGAACGATGTTGAACCTAAGGATCGTGACATCGCCATGGTATTCCAAAGTTATGCCTTATATCCACATATGACAGTTCGTGAAAATATGGCATTTAGTTTAAAAATTAAAAAGACTCCTAAAGATGAAATTGATAAAGCTGTAAACGAAGCTGCTAAAATTTTGGATTTGGAAGAATTAATGGATCGTAAACCAAAAGCGTTGTCAGGAGGACAAAGACAACGTGTTGCCATGGGACGTGCTATTGTACGTCATCCTAAAGTATTCTTAATGGATGAACCATTGTCAAACTTGGATGCGAAATTACGTGGACAGATGCGTGTTGAAATTTCTAAATTACATCAAAGATTAGGTGCTACTATTATTTATGTAACTCACGATCAAACAGAAGCCATGACATTAGGAACACGTATTGTTGTAATGTCTAAAGGAAAAGTGGAACAAATTGATACTCCACAAAACTTATATAACTATCCAATCAATATGTTCGTTGCTGGTTTCATTGGATCACCACAAATGAATTTCTTAAACGCAACAGTTTGTGTTGATGGAAATGATACATATTTACAATTAGGAGAAGAAAAAATCTATATTCCTGAACGCAAAGCTAAAGTCTTAAAAGAAAAAGATTATGTTGGAAAAGAAGTTGTTTTAGGTATTCGTCCTGAAGATATTTATACAGATGAAGAATCTGTACAAAAATATTCGAAATCATCGATTCATTCTGAAATTCGTGTATATGAATTATTAGGAGCTGAGGTTTGTTTACATTTTGATTACCAAAATAAAGTAATGACAGCTCGTGTAGAAGCGGATACACCTTATCGTAATGGAGATGAAATCGCATTCGCATTTGACCCAGAAAAGATTCATATTTTCGATAAAGATACAGAAGTTACTATTACTAACTAATGCACATTAAAAATTAACCAATTTTGAAGGATCCTCTTTGCTTAAATAAGTGAAGAGGATGTTTTTATACAATCGTGGTTCTGTTTAACTGAATTTAAAGTCTATCTATGGTATAATTTATTTAATAAGTAGAAAGTATGATAATATGAAATCAATTTTAGTTATTGGAATGGGGCGTTTTGGACGCCATTGTGCAAGAGAATTAATGTCACTTGGACATGAAGTTATGGCTATCGATATTAATGAAAGAAACATTGATTCAATTGCTGGTGATGTATCTTGTGCTCAAATAGGAGATGCGACGGATCCTTTGTTTATGTCATCAATTGGAGTATCTGATTTTGATGAATGTTTTATATGTATTGGAGATAATCTACAAGCTTCGCTTGAATCAACTTGTTTGTGTAAAGAGTTAGGATGTAAATTTATCGTAGCACGTGCCGCAAAAGACATTCATCGTAAGTTCTTATTGAAAATGGGAGCCGATGAAGTTGTCTATCCTGAAAAACAAACAGCTATTTGGTCAGCAGTAACATATAGTGCAGATAATGTTTTTGATTATATTCCTTTGGATTCTCAGCACGCAATTTTTGAAGTAGGTATTCCTGATTCTTGGGACAATAAAACAATCATGGATATTGATGTCCGTAAAAGATACAACATTAATATTTTAGCTATTAAAAATAATGGACAGTTAATTCTTTCTGTTCATCCTGGTTTATTATTAAAAGCTGGTATGACTATGCTTGTGCTGGGTACTAAAAAAGATATTCAAAAATGTTTTAAAATTAATTCTTAATGAATTATAGAGGAGGAAACATGGAGACGAACCTTAAAAAGCTTTGCGACTTAACAAATCAAATTGCTTCCTTAGAACCATGGAATTGGCTATATGACTCTGACTTGATTGAAGTTAATTTAGATGAAAATCGTGTTTTCTATGTTTCAATTATTGGAAATGAAGACGATGTAAATGGGATTATTGTTTATGAAGGCAATGCTGGATATGTTGATTATTTGCGTGTAATATCGGATCCATATCCTACACCAGAAGAATTTGTTTTATCGGATGTAGACTGTTTAACTTGTATGTTTGTTGAAGATGATTTATTGGATGATGTACATGCAGAAATCATTAAAGAGTATGGTGATGAAGATGGACGTTTTTATTTTTCATCTATGAAAAAAAGATTTTTTCCAGCTTGTTTATCAGACTATGAAATTGGTGTATTAACAGAAGTTTATTCACAATTACTATATGGATTAAAACAGTTGTTAGCGCATCAATGTGAAAAACCTAATTGGGATAGACAAGAGACATTGAGTATAACAGATTATGAAATTGGTATAGGAAAATTACCTAAAATATCTCAAATATATGATACCATCATCATTGATGATGAATATGAAGAATATCTAGAGATGCAAGAGCGAAGACAAGATGAATTGTATCTTGATTTAATGTATTTAAATTTACCAATATTCGATAACGAAGACGAAGAAGAATCTCTTTTGTGTGATGTTAATCCTTTATTGTTTAATATTTTTGATGAAAATATGGATTTAATTCATAGTGAATTTATTCCTTTAGATCAAGATATTAGTAGTTTTGTGTTTAATTGTACAATGGATTATTTTGAATCAGAGGGTATTCCAGAGGCTATTCATTGTCGTAATGAATACATTAAAGGAGCTTTACAAGATTCATGTGAAAAATTGGATGTTGAATTAATATATGAAGATTTTTCGGATGTGCAATCACAGCTTGAATTTATAAACTAATTTCTTTTTCTTTCACATTGTGCTATACGTTGTGATGGAAATGGCGCGTTCGGCAAGCGGTTAAGCCACAGCCCTTGTTTGACTCATTTTTACTTACCGAAGAAGTAGTAGATGATTTGTCTTTTTTACTTTCACCAGTATTCAAATCATTTGCTTTTCTTTTGAACTTTTAGCTTTATCTTCCTCACTCTCAGCATTAGCGTCTAGTACTATTTCATCATCACTTAACCGTATTATTCTTTTTTTCAATACTTTTACTACAACCACATAAAAATAACAATCCACAAAGTAAGCAAATCAATAACTTTAGTTTCAAGATCTTAACACCTCTCTTTCTAGTAAAAAATACAAATATTTATATATGTTTACTATTGTATAAACATATAACCCATAGATATTTCTTTCGGTAGTTAAGAATATATCTTCGGTTAGTAGAGGGGTTTAAGGGGAAAACTGAGTCACACTTGGTCACAAAAAAACAGATGCCCCTCTATCATCTGTAAAGTGAATGTACAAATTATCTTGTTTGCACATTCTTAGCTTTTTCTTTTTGATGCCAATCTCTAAGCAACTTGACGATTAAATCCGTCTTTTGCTTTTGTGTGTAGTTTTTTGGAAAATATTTATTGATTTGTTTAGTGTCTATGCTGATCCTTTCTCGTTGATTAGGCTTTTCTGCTTTGATGATATCAAAGATAAAATCACTATCCAGTTCACCAGCTTTACTTTTACGTTTTAATTCCTGACATTGAGCTAGGGAAGGAGTCACTTCATCCGTAACCATCAAGTCAAATAGAATTTGTTGGTGTTCTTCTGATAAGTAGGATAGTTCTACTGCTGGATTAAATGCCATAGTCAGATTTGTTTCACTTACGTGATCAACCATCTCTTGAATAGGTTTGATTAAGAAAGTAAGACGGATAAATCTTTTTATTTGTCGTTCACTATCGTTAACCTGTTCAGCTAATTGAGAAATGCTCCATGACTTTGGGCCAACTTGGCCCGAAGTTGCTTTCTTATATTCGATGCCAACATCTTGTGTATAATCATCAACTTTTTTTCCTTGATGCTTCATCGCATCTAATCTCATCTTATAAGCATAACCACGTTCAGTAGGTTTTATATGTTCACGTTGGATATTCGTATCAACCATCAAGATTGTTGCGGTATCATCATCCATTTCTCGAACGATTGCATCAACTTCTGTAATTCCTAGATTCTCAAGCGCAAATTTTCTTCTATGTCCTGCAATCATTTCATAACCACCATCTTTATTTGGTCGAACCAAGACTGGTGTCAATAAACCATTGTCTTTGATGGAATCAATCAGTTTTTGCATATCAGCATCGAGTTCAACACTAAATGGATGTCCCTTGAAGTTTTCAATATCTTTAACTTGTATTTTCTTTATCTTTTCAGACATCCATTCATCTCTTTGTTCCTAAGTGGAAAAAAGATTGTCATAAGATTTAAAACTCATATCAAATTTAGCCATATGAATCACATCCTATCTTGTATACTCTTTATTTTTTGTTTGTGGTTGTGTTGCCTTGATCAATTCTTTTGTAAGACCAGCATATTTATAAACACTTTGAGATGTAATACTAATCTCACTTGCACTTACTGATAAAGGAATCAGATTATCAAATACTTTGATATGTTTACCATACGCATTTGTAATTGATTCAATCGTACTTCGTGCAATATTTGTTCGCTCCTGACACAGTGTCATACATATGCCCGCAATCTTTAGGTTTGGATTGATAGCTTGTTTGATCATATTAACTGTACTCATCAACTTTTCCATTCCTTTTGCGGGTAAATACTGTGCTTGCACTGGTATTAGTACATCACTAGAAGCGGATAGAGCATTGATTGTTAAAATACCAAGAGCCGGTGGACAATCAATAATAATATAATCATAGTTATTTTTGATTGGTTCGATACTGTTCTTTAGTAATGATTCACGACTAAATGCACTGATTAATTGCATTGCAGTAGATGCTAAATCAAGATTTGAAGGTATAAGATATACACCTTCATCATTGTGAAGAATAAAATCATCAAAGTTAGTTTCTTTATTGTTGATTTTATTTAAGAGCAGGTTAGAAACAGTATTTTCTAATACTTCATTGTTCTTCCACCCGAGACATGTTGTCAAATCACCTTGTGGATCAAAATCTAGCAATAATACTTTATATCCAGACTTTGCCAGACCAATCCCTACATTCCATGATGTTGTTGTTTTTCCAACCCCACCTTTTTAATTAACAACGGAAATAATTTTAGTTTCAGTTTCCAAAATATATTCTCCTTCCATAAAAAAAATAGCCAAATCGTATAGATTTAACTATGTATAAAGTTAATTCAATTGTATAAGCAAATTGGGATTTGTTAAAAACAAATTGCTTTAATAATAATCCATATAATCAATCCCCATATAATAAAAATGGGAACTGAATAATACCATTTCTTTGGCTTGCCATTTTCCCACAGACCATCAGCACTGATTTTGCTTCTTTTCCATACTTCATCAGGAATTAGTCTGATTGTTAATGCTACAAGTGCAGGCAAAAGAATGACATCATCTAAATATCCTAATACCGGAATAAAATCTGGGACTAAATCAACAGGGGATAACGCATATCCAACCGTTATCCCTGCAATAATTTTAGCAAGCAACGGGGTTTCTTTATCTTTTAAAGCGATAAAAACCGCTGGAATGTCCGATTTTAATTTTTTTGCTCGTTCTTTAATGGTCATAGATTTCCTCCATAAATTAAAATTTTATTATTTGTTCAACGATTTCCAGAACTCTTCAAAATTCTCTGCAATCAAATAAATATTACTTTCATCATTTGAGGAATCAAAGTAATATGAATCATCGTAGTAATAAATACCGTCATTAGAACCGTCGCATATTAAAACTATAAATCCATGTTGTAAGCTATCTCCAATGATGATTGTTTTTTTAAGTAAATCCTTTACATATTCATTTGTCCAATACTCTATATCAGAGCTTGAATTACCAGTATGAATACCATAAAGAATGTCAATATTTATGTTACCATTAACCTCATCTAAATGAATTTCATTAAATTTGTTGTTTGAAACTGCACCGCCATTGCAATTTGATAAGAATTTTTTGTAATCATTTGGTAGAATAACATCAAACAATTTTTCTATTCTGACAATATCCTCTTTTTTTACTTTTCCAAATGGTTTTATCTCGAATTTACTTTGCTTATATTTATCAAATAATCCCATGCCAGTTCCTCTTAGAAATTCAAATTTTTCTATTCATTCGTTTTTTGATTTTAACTTTCATCGTTTCCAATTATAAGAAAACTATAACAGAAATACAACATAATCTTACATCGATATTGGACTATATTTTTTCTAATATCTTCTAATAAATGTGTTAGAAAGTGATGTAAAGTATAAAAAATTATCGATAATTAAGTGTAATCCACCAAGCTGAAATTGTTCTGTTTAATAATGATTTTGGATAGGGAAAAATACTTAATATTAGTGATTATAATGGGCATTTACTTGCTATCAGTTTCTTTTTCTTTCACATTGTGCTATACTTTGTGATGGAAATGGCGCGTTCGGCAAGCGGTTAAGCCACAGCCCTCTCAAGGCTGTACCACGGGTTCAAATCCCGTACGCGCTACCATGTCTATAAAGCCCGTAGGGGCTTTTTTTCTTATATATAATGATTAAAAAAGACAATATTTGTGTTAAAATACGAATAGAGAGGTGATTCAAATGAAAAAGAAAATGATATTAGGAATTTCACTTGCTTTATTATTAAGTGCATGTTCAACAAACAATAATAAAGTTGAAAACAAAGAAGAAATTAAACAAGATAATACAAGTGAAGTTGAAACAAAAGAATTAACTGTCGAGGACATTCTAAGTAATCCAAGTCAATACGAAGGAAAAGAAGTTAAAATTCATGGTTCACTACCACAGGCATTATTAATGAACGATGAAGGTAAAGAAATTACAGCAATTTATAATCTATCAAAAGATCAATACATTGAGACCACAGGTGTTACACCAGAATTTGGAGGATGTGATGCCTATGTTACAGGTATTGTGAACATTGTAGATGGCAATGTCGTTATTGATGTGTCAAATTATGAACAAATTAAATAATAAACAAATATAATGTCGAATTATAATTCATAATGACGTTATGAATTATAAACAAATACAAAATTGTAAGTACTTAAAACAACTAGTCAAACAATTAAATATTAATTTAAAAGGGATGCTTTCAAATCAACTACAGACTGATGACATAGATACATTAGTTTGTCTATTAATAGATGAAAAATATTGGACATTATTTGGTGTTGAAAAAACAAAAAAAGAGTATTCTTATTTAAATGGTTTATCGAAACAAGCGTATCGATTTATTGTGAATCGTGATTCACAAGGAAGAGCGAATATTTATTTTAGTATTGAATCGTATTTAACTCAGCAATTAAATAAACATCAATTAGAATCATTAGAAAAAGAAAAAAGTCTTTATTTTGAAAAATTTAAAGTGAAGTATGATTTTAAAGAAAAAGATCGGAACATTATTAATGAAATTGTTGAATTAATATACAAACGAATCATTCAGTACTAAAAAAAGAAGAGACAAGCTCTTCTAAATTACAGAATCATCAAGTAGATCTTTATAAAAATCACAATAATCTTTACGCTTTTCGTTTGTGAATTTTATAGCTGAACGAGGATGACGATTTAATTGTCCAGTAAATAAATATTGCAGATCATATCCCCAAACAACACCACTTTCCTTTAAAGGAATCATATAATTTTCAATGAAAGTAAGAATAGGATATAAACTATATTTAGGGTTACGTAAAAAGCCAAGTAATAATTCTGTTGCACAGTTTCCTGCTCCACGACCCATTCCTTGAACAGTTACATCAAGGTAAGAAACACCATAAGATAATGCTTCAATTGTATTAGCGAATGCTAAGTTTTGATTATTGTGGGCATGAATACCAAGTTGCTTATGAGCCTTAGAAGCATATTCCATGTATAACTTAGAATATTTTTCAATGTTTTCTGGATATAAAGATCCATAGCTATCAACAATATAAATGATATCCACACTCGTTTCACAAAGCATTTGCAACGCTTCTTTTAAATCATCGGTTCCAATTTGACTAATTGCCATAATGTTACAAGAAGTTTCATAACCTAAATTATGTAGATACTCAATCATCTCAATAGCTGCTGGAATTTGGTGAATGTAACAAGCAACACGAACCATATCGATAACACTTTCATTGGCAGGTAAAAAATCTTCTTGATAATCACAACGTCCTACATCAGCCATAACGCAAATTTTCATGTCAGAAACATTATCGCCTACAATATTACGAATGTCTTGTTCATCACAGAATTTCCATTTTCCATATTCATTCACATCAAATAACTTTTTGCTGGCTTTATAACCAAATTCCATATAGTCAACTCCAGCTTTAATATTGGTTTTATATAATTCTTTGACAAATTCATCTGAAAAATCAAAATTATTACATAATCCACCATCACGAATTGTCGCATCGACAACACGAATATCTTCTCTTACGCTTAATAATGTGCCTTTTCTCATTGCTTCACCTCATTTATTTTATTTTTTCAATTTTATCATATCGATTCTATGTTTTCAATTTTATCTAAATGATGACTTCAAATTAAAAAAGACAAATTTTTGATTATTGTATTGAATTAGACCGTTAAAATAGTTTATAATAAACTTACGTTTTTCGGCAATTTTTTTATGCGATCATGAAAAATGATGATGGAAACTATTTTCAAATATAGAATTGTCAAAACTATTTTATATGATGAGAGGGGAAAAATATATGTCAATTGACTTAAAAACACATTTTTTCGAATCATTTGAAGAAGTAAAAGACTATTTGTTAAGTAATACTGGAACAAATACAATCAATCAAAATGATTTTTCTCATGCGGTTGCGAAACTTGAATTAACTCGTGATCAACAAGAAGAAATCGTTAGTTTATTATTAAATGCCGCCGAAGAAGGTCCAAAAGATGAAGACTTGATGGACGAAAA
>JAQYFP010000109.1 GCA_028723085.1 Erysipelotrichaceae bacterium
GTTTTTATAATGCTCAAAAAGTACTCTAAATGATTCTGACAATGAATCAAGAGTACTTTTTAAATTATAGAAGCATAGAAAAAGAGGATATAACTCTTTTCAAGTGACAAATCACTTAACTGTTATATCCTCTTTTTTTATCATGTCATTGATTAACGATTGTAGAATTCGACTACTAATAATTCGTTGATTTCTTGAGCTGTGAATAATTCGTTACGTTCTGGTGTACGAACATAAGTTCCTTTTTTAGCATCTTTATCAACTTCTACGAATGCAACAGTAGCTGTAGTAGCTTCTAATGATTCGTTAACTACTTTTAAGTTTTTAGAAGTTTCTTTAACTTCGATAACTGTTCCTGGTTTAACTTGGTAGCTAGGAATATCTACTTTTTTACCATTTACAGTAATGTGACCGTGGTTAACTAATTGACGAGCTCCACGACGAGTTGTAGCAAATCCCATACGATATACTAAGTTGTCTAAACGTGATTCTAACATTACTAAGAAGTTTTCCCCTACGTTACCTGGACGACGAGAAGCTTTTACATAAGTGTTGTAGAATTGTTTTTCACTTAATTGGTAAGTGTTACGAATACGTTGTTTTTCTTGTAATTGAATACCGTAGTTAGTTAATTTTGGACGACGTCCATTTCCGTGTTGACCTGGAGCATAGTTACGACGAGCAAGTTCTTCACCAGTTCCTAAAATAGAGAAACCTAAACGACGAGACTTTTTCCAAGTGCTTCCTGTGTTTCTTGACATAATTTTTCCTCCTATTGTTTACAAAACAATAACAGAACAAATCTTTATGAGGTGTGTTACAAAAGATACTTTCTGTCTATCAGCTTTTAGATTACTCGTATCACAATCTTTGCTTGTAACGCATATCCCATAACTTTGTTTGCTGCTATAATTTATGCCTATGTATCATAACAAAACATGGTTTAAAAATCAAGGCGATTTATAGTGAAAGTCTGTTAAAGTTTTGCTATAATGAATATATCTGTAAAGGAGGAGCTATAGATGGATTCATTTTTAGAGATTGTTTCAAATATAGGTAGTACAATCGCAAAATATTTTAGTATGGCTTTAAATTTTGCGTTGGATCATTTATCAATGGAAATGATTATATATATATGTATTGCATTCCTTGTTTTAATTTTAGTATTGATTCTATCCAGAACGCTTAAACGAAGAAAAATTGAACGTCGTTTAAAGGATATGGAAATTGTCATGAATGAAATTCGTAACAATACATTGGCATTTAAATACAATAAGGCAACAGCATTCGCTCGTTCGAATTCAGAAATTTTAGAAAAAGTTCGTGCCATTGCTCCTCGCTATGAAAATTGTATGGGAAGCATTAAAAAATGTGAGGCTTTATTTACGGAAGCAGATGACAAAGTAGATTCTCACAAATTGAAAAAAGCTCGTATTGCCATGGATGATTTAGATGAAATCATTGATGAAACAAAGGAAAAAATTCGTATTATTACTCAATCTTTAGATTTAATTTTGATTCCGGAAAAAGAAGTTCGAGAACAATCCAATGCAGTAAAAGAACAATTTGGCAATGTCAAAAAAGTATATCAAGCAAATCGTGCTTCATTCTATGATGCAGGAATTTACTTTGATGCTTTACTTCAAGAAATTGAAAATGGATTTTCAGGTTTTGAAGAATGGATGTTCGCATCTGAATTTGACAAAGCAAAAGTAGAATTAGATAAGTTATCTAAACAACTTGAACAAGTTTCGAGTCGTATTGCCGCTTATCCTGGGTATTATGAACGCGCAAAAGTAATTTTACCTAGTGCTTTAAATGAAGTAAGTGGAAATATCGAAAAAACTAAGGCATCAGGTGTGGAAATTGATTTTGCGAGTCTAGATGAAAGATTAAATAAGGCTAAAGAACAAGTTAACCTTGTTGTATCTTATTTAGACAAGGGAAACGATGTAAAGGCAAAAGAAGTCTTAGATCCATTAGCTGATTCTATTTTATCGATTCAAGATGATTTAGATAAAGAAACAAAAGCTTACAATGAAATTCATGGAAATCTTCAAGCTAATTTAGGTTTATTAGATGAAGTTATTGAAGAACTAAGTGAAATCGAGTCTTTATACGCAAGTATCAAGGATCGTTTTGGTTTAGAAGATTGGTCTAAGCGTTTTGTTTTAGCAGAACAACAAGTTGCTTCTTTAAAAGATAAACGTGAAAATGTCGAAAAAGTTTTATCTAGCTCAGATAAATTGAGCTCTGAAGCTATTCACGATTATCGTATTTATGCGGATGAAGTGAACACGTTCTCTCAACAAGTTAAGGCTATGAAGCAAATGCTTGTGGGAGCTAGTTCAGATGAATCAAGAGCACAAAAACAATTGATTAAACTTCAATTGATTTTGAATGAAGTTCGCTTAAATGCTGCTACAAAATCTCTTCCAAGTATTTCAGGTCAATTTGATGAAGACATTGAAGAAGGAGAACGTTTAATTAAACGTGTACGTAATGTATTGTCTCATTCTCCATTAGATGTACAAACATTGAATGCTGATTTACAAGAAGCGATTGATTTTATCTACAAGCTATACAACAATGCCAATAATTTAATTGGAATTGCGGTTATGGTTGAAAATGCGATTGTTTTTGGAAATCGTTTCAGAAGTTCTTATCCAGAAATGGATTCGGAATTAACACGCGCTGAATTGTGCTTCCAAAATGGAGAATACACAAAAGCGTTAAAAGTGGCTATTCAAGCCATTGAAAGTTTGCACCCTGGAATTTATGAAAAGCTAGTGGCTAGAAAAGACCCTGCTGTCATGAATGTGGTGCAATAATATGATTTATTTTGATCACTCATCAACGACCTCTGTTAGACCAGAGGTCCGTCGTGTTTATAGCCAAATGCTTGAAAACCAATATGGAAATGCCGATAGTCTTCATACATTGGGAAGAAATGTTCATCAGCTTATGGAAAAAAGCAGAGAAAACATTGCCAATATGTTGAAGGTATTACCAAGTGAAATCATTTTTACAGGGTGCGCAAGCGAATCGAATTCACTAGCTATTATTGGATATGCATTGGCTAATAAACATCGTGGAAATCACATATTAGTTAGTAATGTGGAACATCCTTCTGTCACAAATAGTGTGGAGTTTTTAAAACAATTTGGATTTGAAATTGAGTATTTACCAATTAATGAAAGGGGAATCATAACTCCTGAATTGGTTCAATCTCGTATGAGAAAAGATACTATTCTTGTTTCCACAATGCATGTAAACAATGAAATGGGAGCAATTAATCCAATTCAAGAAATTAGTAAAGTTGTACATCGCAATCCAACTTGTGCTTATCATGTGGATTGTGTACAAAGTTTTACGAAAATTGATGTTCCTTTTCATTGCATTGATTTGGCAACTATCTCAGCTCATAAAATTCATGGCTTAAAGGGATCGGCTCTTTTAATGAAAAAGAAAAATATTCAGTTAATGCCATTGATTCAAGGGGGACAACAAGAACAAGGATTACGTGGGGGAACCGAAAATGCTCCAGCTAATATTGCGCTTGCCAAAACAATTCGTCTTGCCTTGGAAGAACAAGCTGTGGTATATGATAAAGTAAGTAAAATTAATCAGTATTTACGAGAAGAAATTAGTAAAATTCCTGGTTCTCATATTAATTCAAAAGAAGAAGCACTTCCATATATTTTAAATATATCGTTTGATGCCATTACGAGTGAAGTATTATTAAATGCTTTAGATCAAAAAGGAATTTGTGTTTCAGCTAAGAGTACTTGTTCTTCTCATCAAAGAAATTATAGTTCTACGTTGGTTGCGATGGGATATAGTGAAAAAATCGCAACGCACATGATTCGTCTTTCATTTGGTAAAGATAATACCATGAAAGAAGCACAGACTTTTATAGAAGCTTGTAAGGAGATTATAAATAATTATGGCTTATCGTTATGATCATATTTTAATTCGTTATGGTGAATTAAGTTTAAAAGGAAAAAATCGCAATAATTTTATTAAACAGCTTTATGATAATGTACGTAAAGCCTGTAGTTGTTTTCCATCATTAGAGTTTGAGAAACAACACGATCGTATGTATATTTATTTACACGATGAACAACCTGAACAAGTATGTGAAGTTGTTTCTAAAGTATTTGGGATTTCATCATTGTCACTGGCTGTAAAAGTACAACCAGATATTGAAGAAATTAAACAAGCTTGTCTTGAAATTCTTCCTTTAAATGAAGATAAAACATTTAAAGTTGCGGCTAGAAGAAATGATAAAATGTTCCCAATTGTATCGGATCAAATCAACCGTATTGTTGCCACAGCTATTTTAAAGAATTCCGATTGGAAAGTAGACGTACACAACCCTGATTTTAAAGTTGTGATTGAAGTTCGACACGATGCTGCTTATATCATGACCAATAAAATCCAAGGAGCTGGAGGATATCCTGTTGGAGTTGGTGGAAAAGCTATGGTTTTATTAAGCGGAGGAATTGATTCACCTGTTGCGAGTTATTTAATGATGAAACGTGGTGTAAGAATTGAATGCATTCACTATGCATCCCCACCATATACATCACAAGCCGCTCAAGATAAAGTTATGGAATTAGCTCGTTTAGTAAGTGCTTATCAAGGTGAATTACTTGTTCACGTAGTACCTTTCACAAATCTTCAATTGGCTATTTACCAAAACGCACCAGAAAGCTATGCCATTACTATTATGCGTCGTATGATGATGCGTATTGCCCAAGGATTAGCTGAAAAACGTCATGCTTTAGCTATTGCCACTGGAGAATCAATTGGACAAGTTGCTTCACAAACATTAGAAAGTATGAATACGATTAATGCGGTAACTTGTATGCCAATCATTCGTCCTGTTGTTTGTATGGACAAAGTGGAAATAATCGATTTGTCAAAGAAAATTGGTACATATGATACTTCTATTCTTCCATATGAAGATTGTTGTACAATTTTCACACCGAAAAATCCAGTTACTAAACCTAGAATTGATAAATGTGAGAAATACGAGGCAAATTGGGATTTCGAGGCTATGGTTCAACAGTGTATTGAACAAACAGAAACGATTCGTGTTCAACCACAAAAAAAGGAAGAAGATTTATTTTAGGATGCATTGTCATCCTTTTTTTTGTATACTTAAACTATGTTGAAATGTCCAAAATGTAATGAAAAATTAATTAAAATTAATAAATCTTATCAATGTAAAAACAACCATAACTTTGATATATCTAAGTCCGGTCATGTGAATTTAACTTTAAAAAATAAGAAAAATTCAGGTGACAATGAATTGATGGTTAAGGCAAGGAGTAAATTTTTAGAAGAAGATTACTATGATTTTATGCGCCAATTTGTAGCTAATAAATTATCAGAAAATCAAGTATTAGTCGATGCCGGATGTGGACAAGGATATTACACCAAAGCTTTTTCTAAAAAAGTAAAAGAATGTTATGGATTGGATTTGAGTAAAGAAGCAATCATCCATGCTTCTAAAAAAGATAAAGATGCTTTATATATGGTCGCAAGTTTATTTGAAATGCCTTTTTTTGATGAGAGCATTGACTGTGTTACTTCTATTTTTGTTCCATTGGGAAAAGATGAAATCCAACGTATTTTAAAACCAAATGGAACATGGATTGTCGTAGGACCAGGTCCTAAACATTGTTGGGAATTAAAGGAACATTTATATGAAGTTCCATATGAAAATAAATTACCAGAAGATACACAACCAGGATTTGAATTAGTTTCAAGAGAATGCATTTCTAATAAAGCGTTTGTAGAAGATGTATGGTCTTTACTTGAAATGACACCTTATCGATATAAGACATCTAAACAAGCTTTAGAGAAACTACAACAAAGTGAAGGTTTTGAAGTAACCTTTGAATTTATAGTAAGTGAATGGAGAAAAGTATGACAAGAGCAACGATAAAAAAATGGGGAATCAATGGAGAAGGAATCGCTTATGTGAATAAAAAATGTGTATTTATTCCTGGAGCTCTTCCTAATGAATTAGTTGAATTCCATATTACCGAAGACAAAGAAAAATACGCTATGGGAGAACTAGACCGTGTATTAACACTAAGTAGTGATCGAAGACATCCACTATGTAATGATTGGCTTACATGTGGAGGATGTTCTTTAATGCCTGTTCAATATAAAGCACAATGCAAAATGAAAGAAGAAATATTAGAAGAAGCTTTATATAAATACGCAAGATATAAAGGAAAAATTAATCCGATTATTAAAAATCCAAATCCATTAGGATATCGAAATTCATGTAAACTTCCATTTGGATATGACGAAGACCATGAATTATGTACGGGAATGTATCAAAGAGATTCCAATCAATTTGTTCCTATGAATCGTTGTTACACGCATTCAAAACACATCGAAAGAGTTAGAAAAGAAGTACAAGAAATATTAAAAAGTGAAAAAGCTTATGATAAAAAATTAAAACGAGGATTTAGAACACTTGTTTTAAAGGAATTTGATGAAAAAATTCAAATCATCTTTGTGACAGGAAGAAATGCCGTTCCAAGTCGTGTAGTAGAAGCTTGTTCACAAATTGAAAATGTCGTTTCCATTTGGCAAAGTATTAAAACAGATATTAAACCAGATGTCTTTGGAGATGAAATGATTCACTTATATGGAAATGAAACAATTGAACTTCAATTAAATGACTATAAATTATCAATTCTTCCTAAGTCTTTTTTCCAATTGAATACCAAACAAGCCATTCAATTATATGAATACGTAGAATCCATTACACCAAAATGCAATTGCATTGTAGAAGCCTATAGTGGAATTGGAGCTATTAGCTTATTTGTTCATGACAAAGCCAAAGAAGTGATTGGAATTGAAGAAATTGAAGATGCCGTAGATAATGCCATGGACAATGCAGAGGTAAATGATATTGATAATGTGTATTTCATGCAAGGTGATGCTGGAAGAATGTTGTCAAAATTGGATCAAAAAGTGGATACCTTAATTGTAGATCCACCAAGAGTTGGTCTTGACAATAAGATGAAAGATACAATCTTAGATTCGGATATCAAAACATTAATTTATATTTCATGTAATCCGAGTACATTGGCAAAAGATATCAATGTGTTATCTAAGAAATATCGCATTCAATCAGTACAACCATTTGATATGTTCTCACAAACAAGTCATGTAGAAACAGTTGTGAAATTAGTAAAATCTGATGGTAGAAAAGATTTTTCTAAACCAAGAAACAATCATAGACCAAGAAAAGACTATAAACCAAGAAAACAAAGTAAATAACAGGTGGTGTTAATGTGATTTATGTTACCGGTGATACGCATGGAAACCAGTATAAATGGGTAGAACAAGTTGAAAAAGTTCTTCAACCTAAAGATATTGTGATTGTATGTGGTGACTTTGGAGTAGGTTTCTGGGACGGAAGATATTGGGATGAAGAAATGTTTTATGATTTTCTAAGTGAACAAGAATATATAGTATTGTTTGTGGATTGAAACCATGAAAATTTTAATAAATTATATAATTATCCAGTTGAATTATATTGTGGTGGAAAAGTACATAAAATAAGAGAAAATGTAATTCATTTGATACGAGGAGAAATATATCAAATAGAAGGACATAAAATATTTGTCATGGGTGGAGGTTATTCCATTGATAAGAAATGGCGAATAGAAGGCATTTCTTGGTGGCCTCAAGAAATGCCATCGCAAGAAGAATACGAAAATGCACTAATCAATCTTGAAAAAGTGGGAAATGAAGTAGACTACATTATTACTCATACCGCACCATCAGAATCTGTGTATTATTTATCAACAATCCGTTCACTAAGAATTAAAGGAAATGTTTATCAAGAACAACCATTAACTACTTTTTTAGATGAAATTCAAAAAAAGGTTAACTACAACAAATGGTACTTTGGTCATTTTCATATAGACTTAGAACTATGGAGAAACCAAATCGCACTTATCAGTACAGTCAGAGAACTAGAAACAGGAAACATTGTACGACAATGGGATTCCTATGAAGAATAAAACATAATTAGGGTTAAGCAAATGCTTGCCCTTTTTTATTTGGCTTAAATTCGTTAAAATAAGAGTATGAATTTATTTGATTATCAAGATAAAGAGTATAAACAATTCCATCAAAAAATAGTTCCTAATATTGATTCTGATACCATTATTGGAATACGATGCCCAGTATTGAAAAAATTGGCTAAAGAAGTTGAATCGAAAGAAACTTTTATGGATTTGCTTCCTCATAATTATTACGAAGAAAATATGATTCATGCTTATATATTAAATAGTATAAACTCTTATGAAACTTGCATCCAATCGTTAAATCAATTTTTACCTTATGTAGATAACTGGGCGGTATGTGATGCGATTCGACCAAGCATCTTTTCTAAACATAAAGAAGAACTATTAATAGAAATTAAAAAATGGATAACTTCGAATCATGAATATACAATTCGCTTTGGGATTGAAATGTTGATGAAATTTTATTTAGATGAATCATTTGATTCAAATCAACATGAAATGATTCTCAATATTCAATACGATACATATTATGTCAATATGATGAAGGCATGGTATTTTTGTGAAGCATTAATTAAACAATGGGATAGTACAATCTTTGTTTTAGAAAACAATTTATTAGATACTTTTACGCATAATAAAACAATTCAAAAATGTATTGATAGCTGTCGCATCGATACCAAAAATAAAGCATATTTAAAAACACTTAGAAAGAAGGATAAAGATGTTAAATAGAGAATTAATTGAACAAGAATATGACTTTTTAAAAGATGAAATCTTTTTAAATGTATCATCAGTTGTTATGCCACCAAAACGTGTACAAGCCAAATATAATTCCTTTATGAATGAATACATTGAAAACTATGGAGATGACATTGTACCTAAATCATGGCAAATCGTAGAAGAAACAAGAAAGAAGATTGCTCAATTAATTCATGCCCAAGATCCATTAGAAATTGGATTTGTGAAAAATACGTGCGAAGGAGTTTCCATATTAGCCGATGGATATCCTTTTAAACAAGGAGACAATGTTGTTTTATGTAACCAGGAACACCAAGCCAATTTATTTCCATGGATTAATGTACACCAAAGAAAAGGCGTGGAATTAAAAGTTGTTCACGCTAAAGACAATGAAATCAATGCCGATGATTTAATATCTCAAATTGATGAACACACACGTATTTTAACTATTTCTTCCATTCAATTTAGTACCGGATTCTATGCGGATTTAAAGAAATTAGGCCAAGCATGTAAAGAACACAATGTTTTATTCATGGTTGATGGGATTCAAGCATTAGGAAGATTTGATATTAATGTACAAGAAATGAACATTGACTATCTAGCAGCAGGAACCAATAAAGGCTTGTTGGGAACACTAGGAGCTGGGTTTGTATATTGTTCGAAACAATACTGTGAACAAATTATTCCACCTTATGCTTCTTATCAAAGTGTGGTATCACATGTATCGCCTCCGAATATCACCACTAATTTTGATACCTTGGAATGGCACCATGACTCTCGTCGATTTGAATCTGGGAATTTAAGCTACAATTGTATTAATGCCATTAATGCAGGTGTTGAATTAATCTTAGAATTAGGAATTGAAAATATTGAAAGTCATATTAAACAATTAGAAAAATACTTACGAAATCAATTAACAGATTTACACATTCATGTTGTCCAAGCAAAAGATGAAAAAAACTGGGGTGGAATTGTATGTGTATATTATCCTGAAAACCAAGATGAACAAGTAATGTCCATTTTAAAGAAATATAAAATTCATTGCACTATTCGTGGTGGATACATACGCTTTGGACTAGAATTCTTTAATACACAAGAACAAATGGACATTGTATCTAAAGCATTACATGAAATTGATCAATTAGGAGGAAAATAATGAAGAATTTAGGACCTAAATCATGGGTATTTCCTATGCCTGTGGCAATTATTGGAACATATGATGAAAATAAAAAACCGAATGCGATGAATGCCGCATGGGTTATGATCAGCGATACCCATGAAATATCAATATCTCTATCTAATCATAAAACAACACAAAACTTACTTAAAACCAAAGCCTTTACAGTAAGCTTCGCAACTGAAGATACCATTCAAGCTTGTGATTATGTGGGATTGGTATCGGGAAATGATGTTTTAAATAAATTTGAAAAAGCAGGGTTTACTGCTTTAGAGAGTGAATATGTACAAGCACCTATTATTTCAGAATTAAAATTAAGCTTAGAATGTAGCGTTAAATCCTATGTTGATGAAATATTAGTTGGAAACATTGTGAATGTCAGTGTAGATGAATCGATTTTGACAAATAATGAAATTGATTTAAGTAAATTAAAACCTGTTATCTATGATTCTATTCATCATATGTATCTCTCCATTGGAAAAGAAATAGCTCCTGCATTTAATATTGGAAAACAGTTGACATCAAAGTAATGTCGATATAATATGAATATACAAACATGTGAACGATTGTTCATATATGGAGGAACTATGAAAAAGACATATAAAATTGATGTAGATTGCGCTAACTGTGCCAATAAAATGGAACAAGCCGCTAAAAATACAGAAGGCGTAAAAGATGCGATTGTGAATTTCATGACATTAAAAATGACAGTTGAATTTGAAGAAGGATATACAGTGGATCAAGTTATGCCAAAAGTAGAAAAAAACTGTCATATTGTAGAAGATGATTGTGAAATTTTCTGGAAGAAATAAGAAGTACTTAGTACTTTTTATTTAATCAATATATGAATAGTTGTTCATGTATTCATTGGAGGAACTTATGAATAAGAAACAAAAGAAAGTATTAACACGAATTATTATTGCCAGTATTTTATGTATTGTTTATGCTTTATTGCCATTAGAAGGAACCATTAAATTCCTATTATATTTAATTCCATATTTTGTGATTGGATACGATATTTTGAAAAAAGCAGGCAAAGGAATTTTAAATAAACAAGTATTTGATGAAAACTTTTTAATGAGTGTGGCTACAGTGGGTGCCATTCTTTTAGGAGAATACGTTGAAGGCGTTGCGGTCATGTTGTTCTATCAAATTGGAGAATTATTCCAAAGCGTAGCCGTAGGAAAATCAAGAAAAAATATTACCGAACTAATGGATATTCGACCAGATTATGCCAATGTGGAAATTGATGGTAAAATCACACAAGTGGATCCCGATGAAGTTGAAATTGGAACAATCATTGAAGTACGTCCTTCTGAAAAAATTCCTATTGATGGAATCATTATAGAAGGAAAATCATCTTTGAATACAATGGCACTAACTGGAGAAAGTAAACCACGTAGTGTATATGTGGATGATGAAGTATATTCAGGTAGTATTAATTTAGATGGGGTATTAAAAATTAAAACCACAAAAGAATTTGGTGAAAGTACAGCTTCTAAGATTTTAGACTTAGTAGAAAACGCAAGTTCACGTAAATCAAAGTCGGAAGACTTTATTTCAAAATTTGCACGATACTATACACCAATTGTTTGTTACTGTGCATTAGCTCTAGCTTTCATTCCACCAGTAATTTCCATTTTATTGTCCATGAATCCTAATTGGTCACAATGGATATTTAGAGCCCTTACTTTCTTAGTTATTAGTTGTCCATGTGCTTTAGTAATTAGTATTCCTCTTACATTCTTTGCTGGAATTGGAGCTTGTTCGCATGAAGGAATTTTAGTCAAAGGCTCAAATTATTTAGAAGCTTTATCACAAACTAAGATTGTCGTCTTTGATAAAACAGGAACATTGACAAAAGGTGTATTTGAAGTAAGTGAAATTCATGGTGAAAATAGCGATGAATTATTGGAATATGCAGCTTTAGCAGAAAGTTATTCTTCCCATCCTATTAGTAAATCACTTGTTTTAGCTTATGGAAAAGAAATAGATAAAAATCGAATTTCATCTGTAGAAGACATGAGCGGACATGGAGTACATGCCCAAATTGATGGACACGATGTTTTAGTTGGTAATGATAAATTAATGAAAAAATTCAATGTTGATTTTGAAAAAGTGGATTCTGCGTATACGATTTGTTACGTTGCCATTGACTTAAATTATAAAGGATATATCCTAATTAGTGATATTATCAAACCAACAAGTAAAGAAGCTGTTTCAAAATTAAAGAAACAAGGAATTCGTAAAACGGTTATGTTGACAGGGGATGGAAAAGAGATTGCCAATCGTGTTGGAAATGAATTAGGAATTGATGAAATCCATGCCCAACTTCTTCCTCAAGATAAAATGGATCAAGTGGAACGCTTAATGGAAGAAAAAACAGAAAAAGAAAAACTTGTCTTTGTTGGTGATGGAATGAATGATGCCCCAGTATTAACGCGAGCAGATATTGGAATTGCCATGGGAGCTATGGGGTGTGATGCAGCCATTGAAGCGGCTGATGTCGTTTTAATGGACGATAATCCTTTAAAGTTAACACAAGCAATTAAAATGAGTAAAAAATGTATTCGCATTGTATATGAAAACATCTACTTTGCCATTGGCATTAAAGTATTATGTATGATTCTAGGAGCCTTTGGAATTGCGAATATGTGGATGGCTATTTTTGCCGATGTTGGTGTTATGATTATTGCGGTATTAAATGCCATTCGTTGCTTGAAACAATAGGAGGAATTATGGCAAAAAACGATGTGGAATGTTGTCAAGAAAATCATGTTCATAAAAATTTAATTGATATGGTAAATCAAAAATTACCAGATGTAGATGTACTCTATGACTTAGCTGATTTATTTAAAGTATTTGGAGATTCAACACGTATTCGTATATTGTTGGTTTTATTTGAATCTGAAGTATGTGTTTGTGACATTGCCGAAACACTAAATATGACACAATCGGCTATTTCTCATCAATTAAAAATTTTGAAACAAAATAAACTAGTAAAAGCTAGAAGAGATGGAAAAACAGTGTATTACTCTTTAGCTGATAATCATGTCTATAATATTATTGGCCAAGGATTAGATCATGTGATGGAATAGCTTTTTTGTGATATACTATATACATGATTATAATCGTTTGTTTCTTATTATATGCGATATGTCGTATGCGCATATTTCAAAAATTAAATATTAAAGAATGGAAGAGTTTGATTCCTTTTTATGGAACATATGAATTATTAAAAAAAATATGGAATAAAACCTCTTTTTGGATTTATGTTGTGTCACTATTTATTTTAGTGACAACATGGATGTGCATGAATGATGCACTGGCTACAATTGTGATTTATGTTAGCTTTTGTGTATTTTTATTCATGTGGTTATCCCAACAATTCTATTTATGCAAGACATTTAAAAAGAATATAATTGTTTATTTTGTGCTTGTATTTTTGAATCCGATTGGATTGTTGTGGATTGGATTTTCTAAAGAGAAAGAATAGGTTTTTTCCTATTTTTTTTTATCGTTTCTTGTTATAATAGACACGCTAAGGGGGATTAAAATGACTTATTATCAGTTATTGAAACAAAGAAGACAAAGTTTTAATTTGTCAATTGAAGATGTTTCGAATCAAACTCGCTTAGACCCTAATTTCATTCAAGCCATTGAAGAACATAACTTAGAAGTTTTTTCAGATGATTATTCATTTGTTCGATATTTTATACATGCTTACTGTGATGCCATTGGCGTTAACTGGAATGTGATTCAAGTAGAAGTTGATGCAGATATTCATGAATATGCACGGAATAAAAATCAGGCCTTAACACAAGCACAAAGAAAACTGGCTTCTTCTATGAAACCAGCATCAAGCACGAAATCAAAGAAAACACATAAAAACAAGTCGTTGTCAAAATGGCTATCCTATAAAATTACGGGATCTTATCGATTTAGCCGAATCATTTCTATTGGGGTTGCAGCCCTTGTGGTATTGATTGTATTTAATACCATTAGTGGGGTACTTTCTACACGTCAACAAGCTGCTTATGAACAACAAGTGGAAAAAGAACTCGCTCAAAAAGAAAAAGAAACAACACAACTTGCTAAACAATTCCAACAAGAAAAAGAAAAAAAAGCAATTAAGTTTGAAACACTTTCTAAATCAGAAAATCAATTTAGAATCTACAATCTAAGTGAAGCTAGAGACCTTCAAATATCCATTACACTACCAGAAGAAACAAGTGTTATGATTTATGTAGATGGTGTATTAGTTTCGGGTTCAGAAACTTTAACTTATATTGATGATTTTACGGATACGATTAATGTTTCTCAAAATTGTACGATTACTATTGCTTTAGGAACTTACAGTAATAATGTAGTCACAATTGAAAATGAAGAATTTACATTTGATGAAGAATACTGGTATGAAGGAACACCAGCAGAATATACATTTGAAGTTGAATTTAATAATTCAGATTCACAAGAAGAAACACAAGAAGAAACACAAGATGAAAATATACAAAGTGAACAGGAAGAAGGATAATTATGAATTTACCTAATAAATTAACTTGTATGCGAATCGCATTAGTACCCGTTGTTGTGATTGTTTATTTATGTATGGGACCAGATTTTTGTATTATTTCACAAAGTGCCAATTTAGCACTTCGAGATGTGTTGGCCTTTGCGATTTTTGCGATTGCTTCCATTACCGACATGTTAGATGGACAAATTGCTCGTCGTAATAATTTAATCACATCTTTTGGAAAATTTGCCGATCCAATTGCGGATAAAATGCTTGTGAACACACTATTGATTTTAATGGTTTATACACACCAAGCCAGCGTTGTAGCGGTTATTTTAATGATTTGTCGTGATTTAATTGTTGATGGGTTACGTATGATTGCCTCACAAAACGGAAAAGTCGTAAGTGCAGGAATGCCTGGAAAAGTAAAAACCGTACTACAAATGTTTGCGATTTGTTTCTTATTATTAAAGAACTGGCCATTTGTTTATTGGAACATTCCAGTAGGATCTATTTTATTATGGGCTGCAACAATTGTGTCTCTTTATAGTGGATGGATTTATTTCTGGAAATTAAGAAAATACGTTTTAGAAAGCATGTAGCTATGAAAGAAAAACTCGTTGAATTACTCACCAAACGAAAAGAAACCATTTCTTGTTGTGAATCACTAACGGCAGGGCTATGCATGGCAACCATTGCTTCGGTATCCGGGGCTAGTGCTGTTTTAAAAGGTGGGTTTGTGACCTATCAAAGTCAATGTAAACATGAATTCGTGCACGTCCGGCAAAGCACAATTGATCAATATGGCGTAGTATCAAAAGAATGCGCAATCGAAATGGCACAAAATACTTTAGAAATCACACAAAGCGATTATGCCCTTTCGTTTACTGGAAATGCAGGACCTTCGGCTATGGAAAATAAACCAGCTGGATTGGTGTACTGTGCCATTGCTTCAAAAGAAAAAGTAGAAGTTTATGAGTTTCATTTAAACATGGAACGAAATGAACTACGTCAATATATAGTGGACACAATGATTGATAAATTGACAAAACAATTAGAGGAGTAAACAATGGAAGAAAATAAAGATAAGTTATTAGAAGATGTACTAAAAGACATTGAAAAAGAATATGGAAAAGGTTCTATTATGAAACTAGGAGACCGTCCTAGTGTGGATGTAGAACCCATTCCATCAGGAAGTTTATTATTAGACCAAGCCTTAGGTGTAGGAGGATATCCTAAAGGACGTATTATTGAAATCTATGGACCTGAATCAAGTGGTAAAACAACACTTGCTCTACACGCTATTGCCCAAGTACAAAAAAAAGGTGGACGAGCTGCATTTATCGATGCGGAAAATGCCATTGACCCTGTTTATGCGAAAAAATTAGGAGTCGATATTGACGAATTAATTCTTTCACAACCAGACAGTGGAGAACAAGCATTAAATATTACGGAAATGTTGATTCGTTCAGGTGCCATTGACTTAATTGTCATTGACTCGGTTGCCGCACTAGTTCCACAAGTGGAATTAGACGGAGAAATGGGAGACCTTCAAGTCGGAGCTCAAGCTCGTATGATGTCAAAGGCCATGCGTAAATTAGCCGGTGCGATGAACCATCAAGAATGTACAGCTATTTTCATTAACCAATTACGTGAAAAAGTGGGTGTTATTTACGGAAACCCTGAAACAACACCAGGAGGACGTGCATTAAAATTCTATGCATCGGTTCGTATTGATATTCGTAAAGCAGATGTGATTAAAAATGGAGCTGATATTGTTGGAAATAAAGTGAAAGTTAAGGTTGTCAAAAATAAAGTAGCCCCTCCTTTCAAACAAGCAACACTAGAAATCATGTATGGAGAAGGAATTTCTTATTTATCTGAATTACTTGATTTATGTGTAGAAGCCAACATTATCAAAAAAGCAGGTGCCTGGTATAGCTATAATGGTGATAAAATTGGACAAGGAAGAGAAGCCGCTAAGTTGTATATTAAATCCAATCCTGAATTCCAAGCGGAATTGGAAGCAAAATACAATGAATTTATCCAAAATAAAGATCAACCAATTGAAGAAGAGTAGACAAGACACGTGTCCTGTCTTTTTCTGATTTAAGAGTATAATTATTCAAAACGAGGAGAAAAACAATGAGTGAAAAAAGAAATTTAACCCTTGTCATGGATTTCTATGAATTGACAATGAGTCAATGTTACTTTAACCAAGGTAAAGATAAGATGGTTGCTTTTGATTTATTCTATCGAAAGAACCCAGACGATGGTGGATTCTGTGTCTTTGCAGGATTAGAACAAGCCATTGAATATGTAAAGAACTTGCATTTTAGTGAAGGAGACATTGAGTATTTACGCTCAACAAATACTTTCACGGAAGAATTTTTAGATTATTTATCAACGATTCGCTTTACAGGTGATATTGATGCCATTCCAGAAGGAACACCGGTATTCCCATATGAACCATTAGTACGTGTAAAAGCTCCTATTATTGAAGCACAATTAGTAGAAACAGCTCTTTTATTGACTTTGAACCATCAAACATTAATTGCGACCAAAGCACGTCGTATTGTACAAGCCAGTGAAGGAAGAGCCGTTATGGAATTTGGAGCCCGTCGTGCACATAACTTTGATGCTGCGATTTATGGAGCAAGAGCTGCTTATATTGCTGGATGTGCAGGTACCGCTACAACATATGCAGGAAAAGAATATGGAATTCCTGCACTAGGAACAATGGCACATTCCTTTGTACAAAGTTTCCCTTCAGAATATGAGGCATTCTTGTATTATGCTAAGACATATCCAAATAACTGTACGCTATTGATTGATACATATAGCACATTAAAATCAGGAATCAAAAACGCAATTAAAGTTGCCAAAGAATACTTAGAACCAAATGGATATCGATTAAAAGGAGTTCGTATTGATAGTGGAGACATTGCGTATTTGTCAAAGAAATGTCGTAAAGAATTAGATGCCAATGGTATGCAAGACTGTGGCATTGTCATTTCCAATTCATTAGATGAATATGTTATTTCTTCTTTAATTCAACAACAAGGAGCTAAAATTGATTCTTTTGGAGTTGGTGAAAACTTAATTTGTTCTAAAAACAGTCCTGTCTTTGGTGGGGTATATAAAATGGTAGCAGCTGAAGAAAATGGAGTTATGGTTCCTAAAATTAAAATCAGTGACAATGTTGAAAAAGTCACAAACCCAGGTGTAAAAAATCTATATCGTATTATCGATAAAGAAACAGGAAAAGCTTTAGCGGATATCATGACATTAGAAGATTAAGTATTAGATCCAGAACAAGACTTAACAATCTATCATGCGATGAGTAAATGGAAAAATAAAACGATTCCAGCTGGTACATATGAACTAAGAAATTTATTGGTTCCTATCTTTAAAAATGGTGAATTGGTTTATGACTTACCAACACTAAAAGGAATTCGTGATTACTCACAAAGAGAAATGGATACATTATGGGAAGAAATCAAACGATTCACTTATCCACAAGAATATTATGTCGATTTATCTGAAAAATTATTGGATTTAAAATTATCAATGCTTCAAGAATATAAATAAAATACAATGAAGTGGGCTATAAACAGTCCACTTTTTATGTCTACAATAAAAAAGACTTAGCCCGAATAGACTAAATCTTATTTAATATTTCCTTTTATCATTTCTTCAATTAGGACAAAAGCCGTTTGTTCCATTTGACCATCATATAAAAATTTATGACGAGCATCTTCTAGTAAAATCATACGCTTCTGACCTTGAACTAGACGATACGCATTACGAGAACTATCAACAGGAATAACATCATCGCTTGTTCCATGAATGAAATAAACAGGACAATCAACATGTTGGATAGATGATTTATAATGCGAAACAACTTCAGTAAACGCAATATAATGATTCTTCGATAAAGAAGATGATGATTGTTTACCTGAACTATTTTTAATCATTTTGATTCCTTGTGCCGTCATATTCGGAATATCAAAGTACTGAAAAGCAGGGGCACATAAAATCAGTGATTGTACACGATAAATCGAAGCTAAATAACTCGCAATAACCCCGCCCATACTAAATCCAATAATGACAATAGGTCTTTTTTTCTTTAATTGAATTTGAAGCTCTTGTTCTGCTTTTTTAATCCAATCTAAATAATTCACATCTGAATCCTCAACACTAAACATATCAAATTGAATGACTTCATAACGTCTCTTTTTTAAGTATTTAGCTAAAGGATCAAATTCATGCGAAAGATTTTTCCCAAAACCATGAACAGTAAAAATAATAGGCTTACGACCTAACATAAAAATCACCTACTTTGTCCAGCGACCAAAAATTCCACAAGGAAGAACATCATTTGAATTCGATACAGGAAGTAAGTTTTCTCCAACTTCAACGTTTCCACCAAATTCCTTTTGAATTGAATGACGAAGTGTTTGTTCTAATGTGGAACATGAAAAACCTGTCGTATAACAATTCACAATAAAGAATAGAGCATCTTTATCAAGGATTTGTTGGCAAGTTGTGATTAAATCAAACAATTGGTCTTCTAGTTTCCATAATTCGCCATTAGGACCACGACCATAACTAGGAGGATCCATTACAATTCCATGATAAGTTCGTCCACGACGTTGTTCACGTTTAACGAATTTAACACAGTCTTCAACAATAAAACGAATTTTGTGGTCTTCTAAATGAGATAGAGCCATATTTTCTTTGGCCCATTGCACCATTCCTTTTGAAGCATCTACATGGACAACTTCACTTGCTCCAGCTTTAGCACAAGCCATAGTGGCTCCACCTGTATAGGCAAATAAATTCAAAATACGAATTTCTTCTAAGTCACTATTTTGAATTTTATCCATCATAAAATCCCAATTGGCAGCTTGTTCAGGAAATAAACCCGTGTGCTTAAAGCCAGTAGGACTAATTTTAAAACGAAGATCCTTATATCCGATTGTCCAAAATTCTTTGACCGGTTTCTTGAATTCCCAGCTTCCTCCTCCTGATTTAGAACGATGATAAATCGCATCGCATTTATTCCATTTGCTTTCATCTTCAATTGGCCAGATACAAAC
>JAQYFP010000110.1 GCA_028723085.1 Erysipelotrichaceae bacterium
GGATCTCTATATTGGATGGACGTAGTTGCTAGTGATGTTGAAAAAGTACAATCTGTAACAATGGAATTAAATCTAAACTCAGTAAGTCAATGGGAATTAGATCATATGAATGTTGCTTATGGATTTGAAGCAACATACACAATTGATGAAGTTACAAACGATGCAACTATCACAATCACAAGAACAAGTGGAAACAATGCAACAGGACAAGTTGTATTAGCACAATTACCAATTCGTACATGGGAATCAAGATTAACTGAATACCCAGGATATGAAGACCAAACACCAGAAAAATTATGGCAACGTAAAATCATCTGGCCAATTGATATCAAATTAAGTGCTAATTTAGGATCAATCGCATATACAGACGGAACTACAGGTTCATTCTCTATGTCTCCAGTAAAAGTAGACACTGAATTATATGGAAACTACTCTGCATTAAATGCTAATGGAGACTATGCAAATAAAAAAAGTTGGCACTATCACAATGCAACTAATACTATAGCCTTAGAAGATAAAGCAGCAACATGTACAGAACCAGGATACACAGGAAGAACATTCTGTAATGACTGTAATTCAGTAGTAGACTGGGGAACAACAATTCCAGCAACAGGACATACATATGACTTTGTAGACGGTGTATTACAATGTACAAGTTGTAATGAAACATATACAGGAACATGGACAGATGGATTAGTATATGAAAATGGCCAACTAAAAGAAGGATGGTTAGAAAATAGTTACTATTCACAAGGAACTAAATTAACTGGTATTCATGAAGTAGCATCACCAGATGGTAAAGATACTTATTACTATGACTTCGGAGAAGACGGAATTTCTAAAGGTAAATATACAGGATTCATGGAAGACGATTTTGGAAAGTATTATGTTGCAAATGGCACTTCACATGTTGGTTGGGTTATTTCGCAAAATGAAGATGTATATTATTTAGGAACGCATCATAATGGAAAATATTATGTAATGACTGGTGAAGTAGAATTAGGAAATCCGTTAATTAAATATATTTTTAATGAAAATGGAGTTTTGACTTCTGGATCATGGTATGAAAATGACGGCCAATTATCTTACTATTGGGCAGGTAAAGCAGTTAAGCATAAATTCTTTGAAATAGATGGAAATACTTATTTCTTTGGTAACGATACTAACCCGGTAAAAGGCATTCAAAAAATAGTTTTAACTCATGGTGATGAAGGTGAATATTATTGGTTTGATGAAAATTCAGGTATTTTACAAGCTAAATTTGAAGGAAACGGACTGAAAATTTATGGAGACAATGCACATATCGTTTATTTGAAAGATGGAGTTCCTCAATATGTTGGATTAGTCCAAGATGAAGAAGGTAATTATTATTACATCAATAGTTCTTTAGAAGCTGTTAAAAATCGTACATATGGAATCGGAGAAGCAAAAACAAATGGATTATTACCAGCGGGTAAATATCAGTTTGGAGAAGATGGAAAAATGATCAATCCACCAACAATATAAATTACATAAGTGATATATGTGGCATAAATGCCACATATATACTTAAAAGAAGGAATAAAAAATGAAAATTGATTTTATATCTAATTATTATAATCATCATCAGAGTTGTCTTTCTCAAAGTTTTTTTCAAGAGACATGTCAACAATATAATTTTGTTGAAACATCTCAAATGAGAAAAGAAAGAGTTCGATTAGGATATGGTGTTAACTATAAGCCGTCATTTATCACTAATATAAATGATTTCATGTTAAAAAAGGATGCGGTTGTAATTGCAGGTTCAGCACCTGAAAAAGTTATTCAAAAGTGCATTTGGAATAATAATTTATTATTTCGTTATTCTGAGCGACCACTAAAAAAAGAGTTAACTATTAAAGAATATTTTATGAAATTAATTAAATTTCATGTAATTAATCCTTCTTTTAAGTGTATTTACATGTTATGTGCTAGTGCATACACTTCTTCAGATTATTCTAAATTCTTCTTATTTCGGAATCGGTGTTATAAATGGGGCTATTTTCCTGAAACAAGATATTATCAAGATTTAAACAAAAAACTAGAAAATAAAAATAAAACAAGAATTTTATGGGCAGGTAGATTTCTTGATTGGAAACATCCAGATGATGCTTTGATCGTTGCTAGTCGATTAAAAAGAGATGGATATTCATTTCAAATGGATTTTATTGGAACTGGTGAACTTGAGTCTAATCTTAGGGAATTGATTAAAGAATATGAATTAGAAGACTATGTTCATTTGTTGGGCTCAATGAGGCCTGAACAAGTTCGAGATGAAATGGAAAAATCTGGAATTTATTTATTTACTAGTGATCGTCAAGAAGGATGGGGAGCTGTATTAAATGAATCAATGAATAGTGGATGTGCTGTTGTGGCAAGTCATTTAATTGGGTCAGTTCCGTATTTAATTAAAAACAATCAGAATGGCTTAGTTTATAAATCAGGTGATGTTGATATGTTATATGAAAAGGTTAAATACTTATTAGATCATCCTCAAGAACAAAAACGATTAGGAAAAGAAGCATATAAAACAATTGTTACAGAATGGAATGCAGAAGTTGCTGCTAAACGTTTTATTAATTTAGCTCAACATATTTTAGATGGAGAAAAGTATCCTGATTTATATGAGTCAGGACCATGTAGTAAAGCAGAAATAATTAAAGAGAGTTGGTTTTAGGTTTTGGAGGTGTATAGCAATGCGTATTTTTTTGTGTGGACATACAGGAAGTAAAAATCGTGGATGTGACGCGATTTTAAAATCGACTTATAAAGTTTTAAATGTTCAAAGTGAAAATGAAATAGATG
>JAQYFP010000111.1 GCA_028723085.1 Erysipelotrichaceae bacterium
CATTAAATGTATCATATGGAATCAATGATGCGATTCATGATACCGAAGGTCGCGTTATCACTTTAGAATATGATCAATATTATGTGGTAACAGTCTATACACCTAATAGCCAAGATGGTCTAAAGCGTCTTGACTATCGTATGGAATGGGATAAAGCCTTTGCCCAATATATTCGTTCTTTAAATAAACCAGTTATGGTTTGTGGAGATTTTAATGTTGCGAATGAAGAAATAGACATTAAAAATCCCAAAACCAATCGTCGCAATGCTGGTTTTACAGATGAAGAACGAGATAGCTTTAAAACCAATTTATTATCTTTTTTAACGGATACATACCGTGAGCTCTATCCTGAAAAAGTAGAATATTCGTGGTGGTCTTATCGCTTTAAAGCCCGTGAAAAAAATGCGGGGTGGCGAATTGATTACTGGTTAGTCTCAAATGATTTAAAAGAAAAAGTACGAGATGCGAAAATATTAACGGATATATATGGATCGGATCATTGTCCTGTTGAATTAGATATCGAATTATAGCCCAGATTTTTCTGGGTTTTTTATTTGACATACTATATGTAAAGTATAATAATTAACGCATGTTAAAAAAGGAGGTACCTATGGATTCAGAAACATATTTAATGTTGAAGTCACTTCAGAAACACATACAAGAAGGTGTGAATGCATCTCTTGTGAATGGACCTGAATGTCATTTTCCAGCTTTACATCGTTTATTTGTGATTATCGATAAACATGGGGAAAATGGTAAGATTGCGGTTAAAGATATTTCTATTATCAATGATTTATTGCCACAATCTGTGTCTCGTACACTTAAAAAATTAGAAGACGATGGTCTGATTATTCGTACTACGGATCCGTTAGATCGTCGTAAAGTTTATGTAGAATTAAGTGAATATGGCCTACAAGCCCATAGTGAATGTGAAAATCGTTTGTTAGCGTTTGTGACAAGCGTTGAACAAGAACTTGGTGCTGAAAATCTGAATTTATTAAATCAATGTTTATATAAATTAGATCAAGCTGTGCAAATTGTAAATGCGAACAGAGGTGAATTAAATGACTAAAATATTTAAACAATTGTTGAAACATTGGAAGACATGTCTAGTAATCTTTGTTTTATTGATTATTCAAGCAAACTGTGATTTAAGCATTCCTTCCATGACAAGTGATTTAATTGATGTTGGGATTCAAATGTCTGGAATTGAAAGTACTGTACCCGATTCAATTCGAGAAGAATCAATGGAAGCTATTACATGGTTAATGCCAGAAAGTGATGCGGAATTGGTGTTTGATAATTATGACAAACAAGATGATATTTATGTTTTAAAAGAAGATGCACCAGATTTAAGTGATGCGTTCACAATGCCTGAAATTGCCCTTGTTTCTATGGCAAGTCAAGGTAAAGAAGAAGTGGAAGTAAAGGATTTAGATGATGCTTGTAAACAAGTAAATGGCATGATTCAACAAATGCCACCCATGCTTTCAGATAACCAAAAACGTGATATTATCCAAGAACAATTAGAACAAGTTGTATCACAAATTGATGAGGATACCCTTGAATTAATGGAAAGCCAAGGAAAAGTATTTGTGAAATTAGAATATCGTGCCCAAGGCATTGAAGAAAAAACACAAATGAACTACTTGTTGAAAACAGGTGGAAAAATGCTTGGATATACATTATTATTAGTAGCTTGTGCTATTGGTGTTGGTTTATTGGCATCTCGTGTATCGGCTACAATTGGTAAAGATTTACGTGCCAAAGTGTATAAAAAAGTAATGTCTTTTTCTAATGAAGAAATTGAATCTTTTTCAACGGCTTCATTAATTACACGTACAACCAATGACATTCAACAAGTACAAATGGTTTGTGTTGTGTTATTAAGAATGGTATTTTATGCGCCTATCATTGGAATAGGAGGAATTATTAAAATATCGAATACCGGTAGTGATTTATCGTGGATTATTGTAGTAACGGTTGTTTTATTATTAGCAATTATTGGAATCTTGGTATTTGTTGCGATGCCTAAATTTAAGAAAGTACAAAAATTAGTAGATAACTTAAATCAAGTTTCGCGTGAAATTTTAACAGGTATTATGCCAATTCGTGCGTTCTCACAAGAAAAATATGAAGAAAAACGTTTTGATCAAGCAAATACCGATTTAATGAAAAATCAATTGTTCACAAATCGTACGATGGCTATGATGATGCCATTAATGACGATTATTATGAATGCATGTTCCATTGCCATTGTATGGTTTGGTGGATTATCAATGGATTTAGGAAACATGCAAGTAGGGGATTTAATTGCCTATATTAGTTACACAATGCAAATCGTTATGTCGTTTATGATGATTTCCATGGTATCCATTATGCTTCCAAGAGCCAGTGTGGCATTTGATCGTATTGATGAAGTTTTAGATACACCTTTGTCAATTAAAGATACAGAAAAAGTGATTGATAAAAAATGGCAAGGGGAAATCGAATTTAAAGATGTTTCCTTTAAATATCCAGACAGTGAAGACTATACTGTATCGGATTTGAATTTCACAATTCATCCAGGACAAACGACAGCCATTGTTGGTAGTACAGGATGTGGAAAATCAACGATTCTAAATTTAATTTGCCGTTTCTTTGATGTTTCACAAGGACAAATTTTATTAGATGGAGTAGATATTCGTGATATGAGTGTGGATCAGCTTCATGATTTAATTGGATATGTTCCTCAAAAAGGAGTTTTATTCTCAGGAACAATTGGTTCTAATATTAAATTTGGACAAGATATTAGTGATGAAGAAATGATGGAAGCAAGTCAAGTTGCCCAAGCAGAAGAATTTATTGAAATCAAAGAACAAAAATATGATAGTCCCATTGCACAAGGCGGAACCAATGTTTCGGGTGGACAAAAACAACGATTGTCAATTGCTCGTGCAATTGCCAAAAATCCATTAATTTATATTTTTGATGATAGCTTTTCAGCTCTAGACTTTAAAACAGATGCAGCTTTACGAAAAGCACTATCCACAAAAACGAAAGATGCGACAGTATTGATTGTTGCTCAACGTATTTCAACAATTCTTCATGCCCAACAAATTATTGTCATGGAAGAAGGAAAAGTAGTTGGGGTTGGAACGCATGAACAATTAATGAAAACATGTGAAGAATATAAAGAAATTGCCAAATCGCAATTATCAGAAAGTGAATTAGGAGGTGTTTGTTAATGGCACATCCAGGAAGAGGAAAACCCGTACAAAAGGCCAAAGACTTTAAGGGAACAATGAAACAAATCTTTGCTTCATTAAAGCCATATCGTTTTATTTTAGTTGTTGTTATGGTCTTTGCGATATTATCAACGGTATTTAATATTATTGGACCTAAAATCTTATCGAAGGCAACCACAGCATTAGCTGAAGGATGGATTGCTAAAGTAACAAATACAGGATCTATTGATTTTGGATACATTGGAAAAGTATTGATTTTCTTATTAGGTTTATATATTTTATCTGGTTTATTTTCGTTTATTCAACATTGGTTAATGAGTAGTGTAACACAAAAAATCTGTTATAACTTTAGAAAAGATATCAGTGAAAAAATTAATCGTCTACCACTATCTTATTTTGAATCAAGAACCATTGGAGAAGTTTTATCAAGAATTACCAATGACGTTGATACCCTAGGACAAAGCTTAAATCAATCTTTATCCCAATTAGTCACAAGCATCACAACATTAATTGGTGTATTTATCATGATGCTTTCGATTTCACCTAGTATGACACTTGTCGCTTTATTGATTTTGCCATTGACATTTGTGTTTGTGATGGTGGTTGTTAAACATTCTCAAAAGTATTTCAAACAACAACAAGCAATGCTTGGTGTTGTGAATGGACAAGTCGAAGAAACTTATTCAGGTCATAATGTGATTCGTGCTTATAATCGAACACAAGATATGGTGAATCAATTTGAACAAAACAATGAAAAACTATATGAATCTGCTTGGAAGTCACAATTCTTATCGGGATTAATGCAACCGATTATGAATTTCATTGCGAATTTAGGATATGTAATGGTTGCGGTTATGGGTGGTGTCTATGCATGTCGTGGATACATTACGATTGGAGACATTCAAGCTTTTATTCAATATGTAAAGAACTTTACTCAACCTATTCAACAATTAGCACAAGTATCTAATCAATTTCAAAGTATGGCAGCCGCTGCGGAACGTGTCTTTGAATTCTTAAATGAGAAAGAAGAAGTTCAAAGCGAAAATAAAATCGAACAAGAAATAAAAGGAGAAGTCACTTTTGATCATGTAAAATTTGGATATACACCAGATAAAACAATTATCAAAGACTTTAGTTGTCACATTCAACCTGGTCAACAAGTTGCCATTGTAGGTCCAACAGGAGCTGGAAAAACGACGATTGTGAAATTATTGATGCGTTTCTATGATGTGAATGATGGAGCTATTTTATTGGATGGTATGGATATACGTGATTTCAATCGTTCTAATTTACGTCAAAACTTTGGTATGGTACTTCAAGATACTTGGTTGTTTAAAGGAACAATCATGGAAAATATTCGTTATGGTAATTTAGAAGCAAGTGATGAACAAGTCATTGAAGCTGCAAAACAAGCCAAAGCGGATCACTTTATTCGTACGCTTCCTAAGGGATATCAAATGGAAATCAATGAAGATGCATCAAACTTGTCTCAAGGACAAAAACAATTGTTGACAATTGCACGTGCTATCTTAGCTAATAATAAAGTATTGATTTTAGATGAAGCCACTAGTAGTGTGGATACGCGTACCGAACAACAAATTCAAAAAGCTATGGATAACTTGATGAAAGGAAAAACAAGTTTTATCATTGCCCATCGTCTTTCAACTATTAAAAATGCAGATTTAATTTTAGTAATGAAAGATGGAGATATTGTTGAACAAGGAAATCATGAAACGTTATTGAAACAAAATGGTTTCTATGCGAATTTATATAATTCACAGTTTGAACAAGACTAATTGTCTAGTATAATATAAGGCAAAAAGGAGAAGGTATGATTGCGTTTGTATCAGGAAAAGTGCGGCTTATACGAAAAGAAACCATTGTAGTGGATGTACAAAACATTGGCATAGAAGTCTATGTATCCAATACAAGTCAGTATCAATTAAATAGCGAAGTGTTTTTATATACATATCAACACGTACGGGAAGATGCGATATTGTTGTTTGGATTTAAAGATGAACAAGACTATGATGTGTTTATGCGTTTAATCAATGTAAAAGGGATTGGTCCTAAATCGGCATTAAATATTTTAGGAGCTTGTCCTGCTCAAGAAATGGTTGAGGCCATTGAATCGGATGATATTAAGCGATTAAAGTCACTTCCGGGTATTGGTGCAAAAACAGCTTCTCAAATTGTCTTGGATTTGAAAGGAAAATTTGTTTCCGTTCCTTCTAAAAATGAAACAAGTACGAATCCAGTCTGGCAAGAATGTCAAGAAGCTTTAATAGCTCTTGGTTTTAAAGCGAATCAGTTAACAGGTATTAAAAAAGAGCTACAAGATCGTACGGATTTAAATACGGATCAGATGCTTCGTATGGCTTTAAATATAATCGCAAAACGAAATGGAGTATAAGATGAGAGAAGTAGATGCGAATCTTCAAGAAAATGATGGATATGAACAGTCTTTACGTCCAGCGAGTTTGGATGAATATATAGGACAAAGGGAATTAAAACAAAATTTAAGAATTTTTATTCAAGCGGCACTACAGCGCGAAGAAGTATTGGATCATGCTTTATTTTATGGGCCACCGGGTTTAGGAAAAACAACGTTGGCTTATATCTTGGCAAATGAAATGAATGGACACTTAAAAACCGCAAGTGGTCCTTCTATTGAAAAAAGTGGCGACTTAGCGGCTATTTTAACCACTCTTGAACCAGGGGATGTATTATTTATCGATGAAATTCATCGTCTTTCTAAACAAGTAGAAGAAGTTTTATATTCGGCAATGGAAGATTTTTGTATCGATGTTGTAGTCGGAAAAGATACAGGAAATCCTCATTCTATTCGTCTTCCATTACCTCCTTTCACTTTAATTGGAGCTACTACCCGAGCTGGAGACCTTTCCAGTCCACTTCGAGATCGATTTGGTATTGTCTGGCAGCTTCAATATTATGAAATTGATGAGCTATGTCAGATTGTACAACGTACAGCTCGTGTCATGAAAACGGAAATTGATGATGAAGCAGCTAGTGAAATTGCGCTTCGTTCACGAGGAACACCAAGAATTGCGAATCGTTTATTTAGAAGGGTACGGGATTATGCCCAGGTGTTAAATAATGGGCTGATTACTTTAGATGTCACGAAAAAAGCCTTGGATTGTCTACATGTGGATAGTCTAGGACTTGATTTAGTGGATCATAAATATTTGATGGGAATTATTGAACGTTTTAATGGAGGTCCAGTTGGTTTGGATGCCATTGCTGCTTCCATTGGAGAAGAAGCCACGACACTAGAAGATGTATATGAGCCTTATTTACTACAAATTGGGTTTATCAATCGTACGTCTCGTGGTCGTATTGTGACACAAAAAGCGTATGATCATTTAAAAATAATGCATCAAATGGAATTATTTGAATGACAAAATTGTCATTCATTTTTTTTTGATATAGAATAATGCCATGGAAAATTTATCAATATTATCAAAAAAAGTATTACAGTTTATTGAACCGGATTGTTCAAAATGGAATCAATGGTTAGAACACAATGATTTGGAGCCTATATCAAATAGTGAATGCATTCAAAATTTTATTCAAATTATTACTGAAGCAAAAGAATCCAATACAAAAATATTAGTAGCAGGAGATTATGATTGCGATGGTATTATGGCAACTACCATTATGGTAGATGGCCTTAGAAAGTTTGGCATAGATTGTGGATTCTATATTCCCAATCGTTTAAAAGAAGGATATGGACTACATGCTCATACTGTAGATTTAGCTTATAAAAAAGGCTATAAGATTATTGTTACAGTTGATAATGGGATTAAAGCTTTTGATGCATTAGAGAGGGCTGAACAACTTGGAATCACAACAATCGTTACCGATCATCATACCCTTGATGAATTTGTACCATGTGATTTATTAGTCCATCCCAACGAAATGGAACCTTCGTTTTCAAGTTTATGTGGAGCTGGAGTAGCTTATGAGTGCATTCGTGCTTTGAAAGTGGATACACCGTTTCATTTGATGTGTGCATGTGTTGCCAGTATTGGAGATATGATGCCTGTTAAAGATGAAACACGATGGATTATTCAAAAAGGAATTAAATGTTTAAATCAAAGTCATGAGAAACATTTCTTTGCGCTTAGTAAAGACCCTGTTTTAAATGAAACTTCGATAGCTTTTCAAATTGTTCCTAAACTAAATGCGCTAGGAAGATTATCGGATGTGGCGAACGTGAATAATGCGGTGCGCTATTTTCTAAGTGATGGTGATTGTACAAACTTTGTTTGTCAGATGGAACAAATCAATGATAGACGAAAGAATATGTCAAGCAACATGACTCAACAAGCTATCCAAAAACTAGATCAAGATAAAGATGTCTTGTTTGTGTATGATCAAAATTATCATGAAGGAATTATTGGTTTAACGTGTGGACAAATTAATTCTCAATTTGATAAACCATGTATTGTGGCAACGAGTTGTGATGGTATTTGTCGTTGTTCTATGCGAGCTCCATTGGGATTTAATTGTGTGGAATTTTTAAAAGACTTTCCTTATTTTGAAACAATGGGTGGACATAAACAAGCAGCTGGTTTTACATTCGTTGATGAACAAATTCCTGAGTTTGAACAATACATAGAACAAAAGTCACAATCGTATCAATGGCAAAAAGAAGAAAAGAAAACATTGCTTGTGAATAGCGATGAATTAAATTTATCACAAGTGAAAGGTCTAGATGTACTTCGTCCATTTGGTCCTGGCTTTGAGCTTCCTTCTTTTGAGATTCAAAGTGTAAAGGTAAAGAGTTTATTTGATTTTCAAAATGGGAAACATCGTAAATATGTTTTAGAAAATGGGCTTGAGTGTATGGATTTTAATCAGTCTTTGGATCATTTTCAAAATAAAAACAGAGCTATTTCAAGTTTGATTGGTTCAGTTTCGATTAGTTCGTATCGTAAAAAAGAAAGTGTTAATTTTTGTATTGATGCAATTAAGTATAAATAAAATGACAAATTTGTGTTATTATTAGTAAAAAGTGAGGAATATATATGGATATAAAAAACTACATTGAAAGCATTCCAGGCTTTCCAAAAGAAGGAATTATTTTTAGAGATGTAACACCGATTTTGGAACACCCTGAAGCCTATAAAAAAGTTACGGATGAATTGTCATCTTTTGTACAAAGCGTACAAGCTGATATTGTGATTGGTCCAGAAGCACGTGGATTCTGGTTTGGGATTCCTGTTGCGAATCAATTGAATTTACCTTTTGTACCTGTTCGTAAACCAGGGAAACTTCCTCGTAAAACAATTGAAGAAACATATCAATTAGAATATGGAACAGATACTTTATGTATGCACGCGGATTCTTTGAAACCAGGACTAAAGGTTGTGATTATTGATGATCTTTTAGCGACTGGAGGAACAGTAGAAGCAATCGTTAAGTTAGTACAAAAACAAGGGGCACAAGTTGTTGGAATTGGTTTTGTAGTTGAGCTAGATGATTTAAAAGGAAAAGAAAAATTCAAAGATATTCCTGTTTGTTCATTAACACATTTTGAAGGAGAATAAATTAGAAAGGGTGGTTAATATGAGTAGTCGAAAAACAGTTACATATGAAGAATGTATGGGCAATATTAAGTCTTATATTAAGCGCCCAGAAAATCTCGAGATGATTGAAAAGGCATATGAATTTGCCAAAGAACATCATGAAGGACAATTTCGTAAAAGTGGAGAACCGTATGTGATTCATACGATTGAGGTTGCCAATACATTAGCTTTACTACATACGTCTCCTAAAACCATTGCTGCTGGTTTTCTACATGATACGGTAGAAGATTGTGATGGGGTAACGAATGAAACAATTAAAGAATTGTTTGGAGAAGAGATTAGTACTATTGTTGATGCTGTAACTAAAATCGGTAATATTAAATTTCAAGATGAAAGAGAATACCAGGCAAGTAATCATCGTAAGTTGTTTATTGCCATGGCTAAAGATATTCGTGTAATCTTAGTTAAACTTGCCGATCGTCTTCATAATATGCGTACGCTTGAATATATGAAGCCAGAGAAACAAAAGAAAATTGCTAATGAAACATTGTCTGTTTATGCACCTATTGCTCATCGTCTTGGGATTAGTGAAATTAAAAATGAATTAGAAGATCTTTCTTTTAAGTATTTATATAATGAAAAATACAATGAAATTAAGAACTTAGTTGCACAAAGAGA
>JAQYFP010000112.1 GCA_028723085.1 Erysipelotrichaceae bacterium
CCGGATAAGCCGCTGCATGACTAGCTTTTCCTTTAAACGTAAATTCAATAGAATCCATAGCTAAAGTGACTACATTGATATTGTTTTCTGCACCTAAATGCATTTGTATAGCAGCATCAATATCATCAAAAGCATGTTTCATTACCAATTCACATTTGCCACCTGTTGTTTCTTCAGCAGGTGTTCCAATCACTACAATAGTACCCGAAATATTTTCAAGCTTAGATAAAGTAATAGCGGCTCCTAAACAACTAGCTGCAATCCAATTGTGTCCACATGCATGAGCTACTTCATCTTTATTTGGTCCATATCCTGGAAGTGCGTCGTATTCAGCTAAAAAGGCAACCTTTCTTCCTTCTCCTTTTTTAAATTCTGCTCGAAATGAAGTAGGTATATCACAATATGGATATTCAACATCAAATCCATGCGATTTCAAAACATCCACTAAATACTGACTCGATTGAAATTCTTCGTTTCCTAATTCAGGATGATTAAAAATATATTCCGAAATATTTTCGATTTCTTTTTTTAAGGTTTCTTCAATATCATAAATATTCATTATATTCACCTAGTACCCAATCATAAAAGAACCACATAATAGTACAATTTCAGCAATAAACAATAATCCGAATAATGGAGTTACAAACTTATACCACTTGTCAATTGGAAGTCTCATAATACCACACATCATAAAAACACTTGTTGGCCAGAAAATATTAGAGAATCCATCTCCAAATTGATAAGCTAACACCGTAATTTGTTTTGAAACACCTACCATGTCTCCAACTGGAGCTAAAATAGGAACTGTAACAAGTGCTTGTCCACCCCCACTTGGTATAAAGAAATTAATAATGTTTTGTGCAAACAACATACCAATTGCACTTGCCATTCCAGAAAAGTTTTGAAGAACAGAAGCGATTGCCCATACAATCGTATCAATAATTTTGGCATTTTCCATAATAACGGGAATGCTGTAACTAATTCCTACTAATAAAGCACCATACATCATTTCTTTACTTGCTTCAATAAAATATTCTGCTATCTGACTTGGACTAAAATGAGAAATTGCACCCATCACTAAGGCCATAATAATAAATAAAGTTGCGATTTCATCAATATACCATCTCATTTTAATTGTTCCTACTAAAAGCATTACAATTGTGAACACAAATAACAAACAAGAAATTTTATGTGTTGTTGTGAATTTAATATTAACTAATTCATCTTTACTAGCTACTTCAGGCATTTCCGTTTTAATTCCATATAGTAATGATTTTTCAGGATTTTTTTGGATTTTGTGGGCGTATCGCCATACGTAAATAATAGCAATACTCATAAACACAACAAAACAAAAAATTCGATATCCAATTCCACTGAACAAAGGAACACCTGCAACTTGTTGAGCAATTCCAATAGTAAAAGGATTAATAGTAGCCGCTGCAAATCCTATCGCAACACCCAAATAGATAATACTTCCTCCTACAATCGCATCATATCCTAGTATACATGCGATAGAAATGAAAACAGGAATCAATCCATATGTTTCTTCAAACATTCCCATCGTAGATCCTAAAATTCCAAATAAAATCATACAAACAGGAATAATTAATTCAATACGGTTTCCTATTTTACGTAAAATCCATCCCACTACTGCTTCAAATGTTCCATTTTTCATCAAAATATAAACAAAGAAATACGCAAAAACAATAAAAAATATAATTTGTCCAGCGTTCACAAATCCAAGTTGAATGGATTTAAACATATCGAAAATTGAACAACCTACTTTGTCAACATAATGAAAGCTATTCGCTACGACAACTTCATTTCCAGATGCATCAATAATGCGATCAAATTCTCCTGCAGGTACAACATTAGCCAAAACAGCTGTTAAAACTGTCATTGTGAAAATGATGACATACGCATGTGGCATTTGCCACTTTTTCTTTTCTTTCATGCTCTCTCCTCCTAAAAAAAAAAATACCATTATCAAAACAGATAATGGTTGGTTACCTGTTTTACAAGCTCTCCATTGATTTTCAATGACAGTGATATATATATTCTATATACCCCCAGCCTATTTCTAGACTTCGGCATCTCATCCTTTCCGACTTGCGTACTCTTAATCGATGCGCCTCAAGTAAAACAATTATTTTTATTTTTAATTAGTTTAGTCTTCTATTTACACAAATACAAGCATTTTATGCATTTTTTAATGTAGGATCTTCTTTATATAGAAGTTTTAATAAAATTGGTGTTGTGACACTTGATACAATAATCAACAAAATAACAGATGTAAATAAAACGGAATCCATTAAACCAACAGACAATCCTTTTTGAGCGACAATCAAAGCAACTTCGCCACGCGTCATCATTCCTACACCAATACGAATAGAATCTTTATTATCAAATCCACAAATTTTAGCAATTAAACCGCATCCAATAATTTTTGCCAACAATGCAACAATAATAAATGCGATTGAGAAGACTATAATTTGCATAGAAATGTGATCAATTTGTGTTTTTAATCCTATGCTGGCAAAAAATACAGGTCCAAAAAACATATAATTTGATACTTCCATTTTACGATCAATATAACTACTATCATCAATGTTACATAAAATAAGACCAGCCATGAATGCTCCAGTAATATCGGCAATACCAAACACAGTTTCGGCAACATAGGCCATAATCAAACATAGCGCTAATCCATAAATAGGAATTCGACGGGTATGAGGATTATCTTTATCTAATTTTTTAAAGAAACGATAGATGATTACACCTAATACCAAACTTAGAATAAAGAATAAAATTGTGTTAATAATAACCGATGCGGGTTTTACACTTGTATCTTTAAATCCAATTAATACTGTTAAAACAATGATACCAATAACATCATCAATAATAGCTGCAGATACAATTGTTGTACCTGTTTGAGTACTCAACTTACCCATTTCTTTCAATGTTTGTACCGTAATACTGACGCTTGTTGCCGTCATAATACATCCAATAAAAACATTTTGAAAAAACTCTAATGATCCAATCGGTGCAAATCCATTAAAACAAAAAGACATTAAAGCTCCTAAAACCAATGGAACAAATACTCCACCGCAAGCAATCGCAAAAGCCTTTGGTCCTGTTTTCATCAAATCGTGAAGATCACTTTCCAAACCTGCTGAAAACATCAATAAAATAACACCAATTTCAGCCATTTGAGCTAAGAAATCAGTTGGTTGAACCCATCCTAATACGCTAGGTCCAATCAATAATCCCGCAATAATTTCACCACATACTTGGGGAATTTTAAATTTACGGGCGATAATACCACAAGTTTTAGCCATAACAACGATAATCGCTAAATCTCTTAATATACTATATTCCATACTCTCACCTTCCTTAAGAATAGTAGTCCAATAAAAAAAAATGTCAATAAAATAAAAAGAGAAAACACATATTTATGTTCTCTCATAAGTATCTAAAAAGGAATATAATTTTTTCGATAAAGAAATTTCACTATCTAATGAATTATGAAATTCAATAGTTCCTCCATTTTTATTTAATAAATCATTTGTCATCAATATTTCTTTTACATGACGAGCTGTACCTTCGTTTCCATCAATGATTGACACATCTTTTAATAGGTTCTGCAAATACGATTTAAAAAACACAAAATGAGTACATCCTAAGACAATACTATCAAAAGAATGATTTGGAATATAAGATTGTAGCGTCGATTCAATTAAGTGTTTATTTTCTAGCTGATCATCTTCAACTAAACGAACAAGCTTAGGACAAGGAATTTTTTCTATTTCGTGATCATTTTCAAAATGCGACATTAAATCGACGAATTTCTTTTCTTTTAAGGTAAAGTTTGTTGCCCATACAACAATTTTTTGATGTTTTCCTTTTTCGCAAGCAACTTTTAAAGCAGGTTCCATACCAATGATAGGTACATCATATTTTTCTCTTAATAAATTAACGCATGCACTAGTTGCTGTATTACAAGCAATCACAATCGCTTTTACTTTTTTTATCATGAAAAAATCACAGATTTCAATACAACGAGCTGTGATTTCTTCTTTTGTTTTAATTCCATATGGATTATATTTAGAATCCCCGAAAAAAATATAATTTTCATCAGGAAGTATTTGTTTTAAAGTATGTAGAACACTAATTCCGCCTAAACCAGAATCAAACACTCCAATTGGATCTGAACAATTCATATCAAATCCTCCTTTGAAGTATATTATAATTCAACCTTACGATAAAAACAAGAACGGTTACCAGTATGACACGCTGCCCCAATTTGTTCTACTTTAAGTAAAATCGTGTCTTCATCACAATCAATATAAATTTCTTTTATATATTGATAATGACCACTTGTTTTTCCTTTTATCCATATCTCTTGACGAGAACGTGACCAATATGTTGCGACTTTCGTTTCTAAAGACATGTTCCATGCTTGTTCGTTCATATAAGCAAGCATTAAAACTTCATTAGTCTGAACGTCTTGTACAATAACAGGTACAAGACCATTATTTTTTTCAAAATCAATCTTCATAGCGAACTGGAATTCCTTTCTTACTTAAAAAATGCTTTACTTCTGGGATTGTTACTTGATTATAGTGAAATAAAGAAGCTGCTAAACAAGCTTCCGCACAATCATTTTCAAAGACCTCTGCAAAGTGCTCAAGAGAACCACATCCCCCAGATGCAATGATAGGTACATTACAAATATCATGGACCGCCTTTAACATTTCAATATCAAATCCTTTTTTTGTTCCATCCGCATCCATTGAAGTTAATAAAATTTCTCCAGCTCCTAATTCAACGCCTTTTTTCACCCAAGACAACAAATCCATTCCCGTATCTTCTCTTCCACCACGAACAAAGACATTCCATCCGCCATTGCTTCGTTTTCTTGCATCGATTGCTAAGACAATACATTGACTACCAAATCGTTTAGCACCTAAGGAAATTAATTCAGGATTTTGAACAGCTGCACTATTTAAGGAAACTTTATCGGCTCCCGCTAATAACATCTTATGAATATCTTCAATGGTTCGAATTCCTCCACCTACAGTAAACGGAATAAATATTTCTTTAGCCACTTTAGATACAACTTCAACCATTGTATCGCGATTTTCATGTGTTGCCGTTATATCCAAAAAAACTAATTCATCTGCTTGCTGCAAATAATATTCTTTAGCAAGCTCAACAGGATCTCCTACTTCTTTTAATCCCACAAAATTAATTCCTTTTACAACTTTGCCATCTTTAACATCTAAACAAGGAATAATTCTTTTTGTATGCATTTTTAGTTCTCCTGGCAATATAAAATTGCTTCTTCTAAATTTAAAGAATTCGTGTACATGGCTTTTCCCGTAATCGCTCCATATAAACCTAATTCATTCAAACTTTTAATATGAGTCATATCTTTAATACCACCTGAGGCAACAATATCACATTTCACATTGCTTTTAAGTGTTTTCAACATTTCAAAGTTAGGTCCCATCAATGTACCATCTTTAGAAATATCCGTAAATATTATTGTCTGAACACCTAATTCATCCATTTTTTTTGCAAAATCAACATAATACATCTCACTGCTTTCTAACCAGCCATTCACAACAACAATGCCATCTTTACAATCAATTCCTACCGCAATTTTCGTTCCATATTTCGCTAGTGCTTGTTTTAAGAGTTCTTCGTCTTGAATGGCAGCCGTACCTAAAATAACACAAGATACACCATTATCAAGATAAAAGGAAATGTCTTCCATCGTACGAATTCCTCCACCCACTTCAACTGGAATGGATAAAGATTGAGCTACTTCACAAATCAATTTCGCATTTTCTTTTTTTCCTGATTTTGCTCCATCTAAGTCAACGCAATGAACGTATTGAGCTCCTTGATTTTGGAAAGACATGGCAATTGATAATACATCGCTTCCTACGACTTCTTTTTTATTATAGTCTCCTTGATATAAGCGAACTGGTTTTTGTTCAATTATATCGATTGCTGGAATAATAATCATACAAATTCCTCCACAAAATATTTTAATATTTTCAATCCATTTTCAGCGCTTTTCTCAGGATGAAATTGAGCTCCTAATACATTTTCATGTTGTACTAAACCACATATTTTTAAATTGCCATACATTGAATAACCTAATAAATCGTCTTCATTGTAGTCTTGTGCAAAATATGAGTGAACATAATAAACATAGGGTTCACATTCTAAATAATCAAAAAGAGCATTGTCTTGATTCTTTTCTAATAAATTCCATCCGATATGTGGAATACGAACAGAGTCATCTTTCATTAATTCTATATGACCTTTAATAAATCCAAATCCTTCACAATATTTATTTTCCATACTATATTCAAATAAAGCTTGCATTCCTAAACAAATTCCTAATAATGGTTTACCCATTTGTACTTTTTCTTTAATATAGTCAAATAATCCAAGTTCTTTTAAGTTAGATATACAATCAGGTAAAGCCCCGACTCCTGGTAAAATCCATTTTTCACATTTCTCAAGTTCTTCTTTTGAATTTGTGATTATACAAGGTGCTTGGATATGATTTAAAGCATTGTACACACTGTATAGATTCCCCATGCCATAATCGATTATTCCAATCATTCTAAAACTCCTTTTGAACTTGGAATTTCATCGGATTCAATTTGTACAGCTTGTCTACATGCTCGTCCAAAGGACTTAAAGATGGCTTCAATTTGATGGTGATCGTTTTTTCCATATACATTAATATGTAAAGTAACTCCAGCATTCACACAAAAAGCTCGAAAGAATTCTTCTGTCATTTCACATGAATAGTTTCCAATGGTTTCACGAGTAAACGAAGCATTAAATACTAAATAAGGGCGTCCTGAAATATCCATAGAAACTTGGGCTAAAGATTCATCCATTGGTAAAGAGAAAAAACCATAGCGTGCGATTCCTCTTTTATCTCCTAATGCTTGTTTAAACGCTTTTCCAAGAAGTATTCCTACGTCTTCAATAGTATGGTGATCACATACATTTAAATCACCATTTGCTTTTAATTTTAAATCGAATTTAGAGTGAAAAGAAAATAGTGTCAACATATGATCAAAAAAACCAATTCCTGTTTCAATTTCATTGCTTCCTGTTCCATCTATATTTAATGCCATTTCAATTTGAGTTTCTTTTGTATTTCTTATTAAATTAGCGTTTCTCATATCGTGTCCCTTTCATATTGATCAAATACATCTAGTATAATTTGTAGTTCTTCTTCATTTCCAATTGTGATGCGTACATAATCACAATCAACATATGTACGAATAATTACTTTTCTATTTTCAAATAATTGTTTTAAATAAGAAATATTAGAGCATGTAACCATCACAAAGTTAGCACTGGAAGGATATACAATAATGTCTTTATATTCTGCATTCATTAATTGATTTCTTCTTTCTTTAATTGGTTCAATGCGTTCCATTACTTCATCTATATGATTTAAAGCAACAACAGCAATCATTTGTGAAATAGAATTTAAGGCATAAGGTACTTTTATTTTAGAGAGTATTTCAATATTTTGTTTTGACCCAATCAAAAAACCTGTACGAATCGCAGCTAATCCAAAAACCTTGGATAGTGTTCGTGTCACATAAAAATTATTGTATTGGTTCACGTATTGAATCATACTCTCACAAGCAAATTCAATATAAGCTTCATCATCTATAAAAGGAATATCTTGTAGTGCCTCAACTATTTTAAGAATTTGCGAGTTATCTAAATAGTGTCCAGTAGGATTATTGGGATTTGAAAAAATCACTAAATCCACTTTTTGTTTTTTCGCATAATCGATAAATTCATCAATATCAAAGGAACCATCTTTTTCACATTTGAATTTAAGAATATTTGCACCATATCTAGATGCATAATAGTCATACATTCCAAAATCAGGTGAAAGGGTCAACATTGTTTTATCGGGTCCTAAATAGTAGCTCATAATTAAATCAAGCATTTGATCGGAACCATTTCCACATAGGATTTGTTCATAGGATATATTTATATATTGTCCATATTTTTTTCTTAATTCAACACAATCTGTATCAGGATATCGATTAAACGCAATGGAATCTATTCCTTTTTTTATTTCTTCTTTTATTTGTTGGGAAAGATTGTCACTTACTTCATTGGCATTCAATAAAATTCCTTTGCTTGTATTCGTTTGATAACTTTCAATTTTCTTCATCTTTCATTCTCACTTTCGCAGCATTCGCATGAGCTTGTAGCTGTTCCTCTTGAGCCATCGCAACAATATATTTTCCATAGTCTTGGATTGCTTCTTGGGAATAATATAAATAACTTGATTTTTTAATAAAGCTATCAACGCCTAATGCACTAGAGAAACGTGCCGTGCCACTTGTAGGTAAAACATGATTCGTTCCTCCAAAATAATCTCCAATACTTTCACATGTGTTATATCCCATAAACACCGATCCGGCATTTTTTACTTTTCCTAAATAAGGCATTGGCTCTTCTATCATTAATTCTAAATGCTCAGGCGCTATGGCATTGCTGATTTTTATACATTCATCAATAGAGTCACAAAGAATCGCTTTTCCATAATTTTTTAGCGATTGTTCAACGATTTCTTTTTTAGGTAAAACGGCACTTTGAATACGCAATTGTTCGTTTACTTGTTCTAATACAGAAGATGAAATTGTTAGTAATATGGAACTAGCCATAGGATCGTGTTCAGCTTGTGACAATAAATCTGCGGCAATATAAGATGGATTTGCTTTTTCATCGGCAATTACCAATATTTCACTTGGTCCTGCAATCATATCAATGTCTACTTTTCCAAAAACAAGTTTTTTTGCAGCGGCCACAAAGATATTTCCAGGTCCAACAATTTTATCTACACTTGGAATAGTTTCTGTTCCATACGCTAAAGCTGCAATAGCTTGGGCTCCTCCTATTTTATAGATATCCGTTACCCCAGCAATAGAAGCCGCAAAAGCAATGTTTGGATGAATGCTTCCATCTTTAGAAGGTGGTGTAACCATCACAATTCTTTCTACACCCGCTACTTTTGCAGGTAAGGCATTCATTAATACACTTGATGGGTATTGTGCTCTTCCTCCTGGAACATAGATTCCTACGGAATCAAGTGGTAAAACACGTTGACCTAAATAAATTCCTTTTTCTTTTTGAAGAAGGTAACTATTTTGTTTTTGGGCTTGGTGAAAATAGATGATATTTTCTTTTGCTTTATTCATGCTTTCACAAAAGAATGGATCACATTTTAAAATAGCTTTTTCAATTTCTTCTTGTGAGACTTTAAATGAATCAATATCGATGCCATCAAATTGTTTCGTATATCGTTTACACGCTTCATCTTTATTGGTTCTTACATCTTCAATTATTTTAGATGTTGCCACTAAAACATCACTACTTATTTCCTGGTTTCGTGAATTTAAATATTGCGTTAATTCTTTAGTATTATTTTTAACAATTATTTGAAGCATTTTCTTTCACCATTCTTTCTAAGTCCGTAATTACTTTCATGATTTCTTTTCTTTTTAGTTTATAGCTCGCTTTATTAACAATCACCCGAGCACTAATGTCACAAACCGTATCTAAAACAACTAATCCATTTTCTTTTAATGTCGTCCCGGTTTCCATGATGTCAACAATTCCATCGCATAATCCTAATATAGGAGCCAATTCAACAGAACCATCAATTTTAATAATTTCTACGTCCATTCCTTTTGATAGAAAATAGTTTTTTGCCACCGTTGGATATTTTGTACCAATTTTAATGTGTCCCACTTTATTAAATATTTCATTTTCAGGAAGTGAAGCAACAATAAATTTACACTTTCCAATTTCTAAATCCAGTAATTCATAATAGTCTTGTCCACCTTCTATTAATGTGTCTTTACCAACTACACCAATATCCGCCACTCCATGTTCCACATATGTTATACAGTCATTTGATTTTACTAAAAAATAAGAAATATCATAAACAGAGTCTGGAAATACAAGTGCTCTTCCTTTATTTTTCAATGCTTCAACTCCATATCCACATTGTTCTAACATCGAAACGGTTTGTTTTTCGAGTCGTCCTTTTGTTAAGGCAATTGATATACTCATCGCATTTCCTCCTTTACAGTAATTATATTTTCATCATATATTCTGCATTCTACGCATTGATATTCTTTGCGAAGTTCTTTGGCTTTCATATAGGCTTCGACTTGTTTTGATATCGGAAAGTAAACAACCATCTTTTTTTGTGGTTCTAGATGTATCACATCAATTAAAGAATCTAGTTTTACACTAAACCCACAAGCTGGTAAATCATAGCCGAATTTATCTAATAAAGAATCGTATCTTCCTCCATTTAATATCGACGTTCCAATACCTGAAACATATCCTTCAAATATAATTCCAGTGTAGTATTTATAATGAGGTACTTTCCCTAAATCGTAGCTAATATGTTGGCTTACACCCATTTTTTCTAACATTTGATGTAAGTGTTTTAAAGATAAAACAACGGCTTCGATTTCATCGTTAAAACTTAATTCTAATGCTTCATCAAGAACAGAGGCATCACCTGATAAAAAAGGTAGTTTCATAAAGAATTCATATGCTTTTTGGGATACATTATTTTGAATTAAAAATTCTTTTAGTTCTACCATACTTTTACGATTGATTAGATCTGATAATTTTTCAGAACTTAAATTAAAATAAGAGCTTGCCTTTTTAAAGAAATTTACGTTACCAATTTCTAATGTATATGGACAATTCAAGCTTTCTAAAACATCGATTGCGCATAGTAGAACTTCTAAATTACTATGATCAAGTCCAATGCATTCAATTCCGCAATCCGTTACTTCACTTTGTTTACCTCTAAATTTTTGGCGTACTTTATAAACATTAGAGGTATAACGGAAGCGATATGGTGGTTTGGTGTCTTTAAATTTAGTTGAACATACTCTTGCGATAGGTACGGTCATATCGCTTCTAAGCATCAGAATTCGTCCATTTTGATCAAAGAATTTATATTTATCTTCTTCAACTATATTTTCATATGCATTTGCGTATGTCGCATAGTATTCAATGGTAGGGCTCATAATTTCTTGATATCCATATGAATCAAAAATAGTTTCAATTTTATTTTGAAGCCATCTTTTATTGCGGCATTCATCTAACACTAAATCTCTCATTCCTTCTGGTAATTGTACTTTTTCCATAAAATCCTCCTGCTAAATAAACAAAAAAGCTCTCATCCAAAGGACGAAAGCTAACTCACGTGGTACCACCTTATTTCGTGCAATGCACCTCAAACCACTAACGCGGGATTACGTTATAAACTACTTAGTTCATCTATACTGCTCCAAGATGTGTTCAAACAATTAATTTCTTCTTTTCCACCTACCAAGAAGTCTCTTTAAAACATCCTTGTTTTACTATTCTTTTCATCGCATTTTGTATAGATTCGATTATAAAGAAAAAATAAATTTTGTCAAACAAAAGAATACAATTGTCTCAATTTCATGAACATATACCATTATCATAACCACTAATAAAAATTAGTGGTATCGTAAGCCCTATAAGGGCGTGTTGTTGCGCAGGGTCCTTCGACCACTGAGGACCTGCCAGCCGCAACGCTTTCACATGCTGCCTCTAGAAGAGGCGTGGTAGATCGCTTGTTTTCACTTTTTCTCCAGTGAATGGATCAATGTATTCTTTCATATTCAATTCATCTGCTAATTTATCTTCTGCAAGCTG
>JAQYFP010000113.1 GCA_028723085.1 Erysipelotrichaceae bacterium
CCTGATAAAGGTTGTTTTCGTCATGCCATTTATTCACAATTTCAAAGATCAAATTTGATAAAGTTAACGTATAATCAATAAAAATATATTTTCAAACTTTTTCATAAATTCTATTGATTTTTATATAGTTAGCTTTTTTATACTTGTTTTTATATTAAATACATATGTCAAAAGATTGTGTACATTTTTATATTATTTTGATATAGTATATACATTATAAAGGTGAGGAATTATATATGGATATGAATATTGTATTTTTAGACATGGAAGGCGTTCTTGTTCCTGAAATTTGGATTGCTTTCGCAAATGAAACAGGAATTCAAGAATTAAAGAAAACAACGCGAGATGAACCAGATTATGACAAATTAATGAACTATCGTCTTAATATTTTAAAAGAACATGGACTTGGTCTAAAAGAAATTCAAGAAACCATTTCTAAAATTGATCCAATGCCAGGAGCTAAAGAATTTTTGGATAAACTTAGAAAAATTACTCAAGTTATTATTCTAAGTGATACATTTACTCAATTTGCTTCTCCTTTAATGGAAAAATTAGATTGGCCAACCATTTTCTGTAACACATTAGAAGTTGATGAAAAAGGCACTATCATTGGATACAAAATGAGATGTGATCATTCTAAACTAACAACCGTTCAAGCCCTCCAATCATGTGGATTTCAAACAATTGCTTCAGGAGACAGTTTCAATGACTTAGGAATGATTCAAGCAAGTAAAGCTGGTTTCTTATTTAAAACAACAGATGATATAAAGAAAATGTATCCAGATATCCCAGCATACGAAGACTATGACGAATTATATGAAGCCATAAAGAATGCATTATAACCATCGCAAGATGGTTTTTTAATATCTAATTGAAAGAAAATCTTTATACGAGTATTATATATTAAGATTAAATTAAGAAGAAATAAGGAAACATTAAGATAGTATGAAGATTATTATTGTAGGTTGTGGAAAAGTTGGTTTCCAAATCGCAAAACAATTAGATGACGAAGGACATGATATTACTGTAATTGACAACAACACTTATGTTTTAAATAAAATCACAAACATATTAGATGTTGATGTCATAAATGGTAATGGTGCAAGTACTGATACATTAAATGCTGCCAAAGTAGACCAAGCAAACTTAGTAATTGCTTCTACTTCCAGTGATGAAATCAACATTATTTGTTGTTTTATTGCCAAAAAAATTAGGAGCCGACCATACCATTGCTCGTATTCGAAATCCTGAATATCGTAAAACAACGCGTTTATTAAAAGAAGAATTAGGACTAACAATGTCAATTAACCCCGAAGAAGTTGCGGCTCGTGAAATTCTTAAGAGTCTTAGCTATCCTTCTCAAGTAAAGGTCAATAGTTTTGCCAACGGAAAAAGTGAATTAGTTGAGTTTAAAATTATGAACCATAGTCCTTTAATTGGCTTACCTATTTCTAAAGTAAACAAAACACTGAAAACTAATGTCTTGTTTTGTACCATCGAAAGAGAACATGAAATTCACATTCCTGAAGGTTCTACTATTATCCAACAAGGAGATAAAATTAATTTTACAGGAACCACTAAAGACATTGAAAATTTCTTATATAAAAATGGTATAAAGCGTACTCGTCCTTTGCGAGAAGTAATGATTGTAGGAGGTGGAAAAATCACTTTCTACTTAACTCAAAAACTCATTGAACTAGGAATTGATGTACGTATTATTGAAAAAAATAAAGCAAGATGCCTAGAACTTGTTGAGCAATTCCCAGAAGCAACAATTATTCACGGGGATGGAACCGATCATGAATTTTTATTAAGTGAATCATTAAATCAAATGGATTCATTTATTGCTTTAACAGATAACGATGAAGAAAATGTCATTGTTTGTATGTTTGCTTCCAAAAATGGCGTACCACGTGTTCTTCCTAAAATAAATCGTATTTCCCTTGGTTTTTTATTAGAAAGACTCGGAATACAAAACGCGATTACACCAAAAATGCTTTGTGCCAACCAAATCGTACAGTACGTTCGTGCCATGCAAAATAGTGTCGGAAGTAATGTAGAATCATTATTAACTATTCTAGATTCCAATGTCGAAATCCTTGAATTTAGGGTTCGTGATAATTGTAAATTCACAGGAATTCCACTAAAAGATGTAAAATTCAAAAAAGACATTTTGATTGGATATTATTCTAGAAAAGGAGTTATTTCCATTGCCAAAGGAGACTCCATCATTCTAACTGGAGATACTGTTATGATTTTTAGTTTAGAAAAAGGATTGAGGGATATCAACGATGTATTGGACAAGTAAAATAAAGCAATTAAATTGGTCAATGATTTTTAGCATCATTGGATATGTATTGCTTGTTGAAAGTGTTTTATTATTATTTCCTTTGATTGTGAACTTTATCTATGGTGAAAACGATTTTATAGCCTATTTAATTCCCATTGTTTTATGTTTAGTGATTGGATATCCACTCACATTAATTCAATCAAAAAAAGGATTTATATTTGCGCGAGATGGTTTATTTGGTGTTGGATTATCATGGATTGTGGTGTCTATGATTGGGTGTCTTCCCTTTGTGATATCGCAAGACATTCCCAATTATATCGATGCCCTATTTGAAACTATTTCTGGATTCACAACAACTGGATCAAGTATTTTAACAAATATCGAAGCTCTATCTCATGCCAATTTATTTTGGCGTAGTTTTACCCATTGGATTGGTGGAATGGGAATTCTTGTTTTTGTGTTGGCTATTGTTCCAGGAAGCAATGATCGTACTATGCACATTATGCGTGCCGAAGCACCTGGTCCTACTATTGGAAAACTTGTTCCTCGTATGAAAAACAGTGCTTCTATTTTATATGCGATTTATATCTTTTTAACGATTGTGTTAATTTTCTTATTATGCATTGGTGGAATGCCTTTATTTGATTCACTTTGCCATGCCTTTGGAACGGCTGGAACAGGTGGATTTAGTATTTTAAATAGTGGAATAGGTGGCTATAATAGTGCTTATTTCGATATTGTTATTACGATTTTCATGTTGTTGTTTGGTGTTAATTTCAACATGTATTATTTTCTATTAATTAAAGAATACAAACAAGTATATAAAAACGAAGAATTTAAAGCCTATATTGGAATTGTCGTTTTATCTACTTTATTAATTGCCTTTAATATCCGCTCTATGTATGCCAATATTTTTGAAGCCCTTCGCTATAGTAGTTTTCAAGTTGCGACTATTATAACAACAACCGGATATGCTACTACCAACTTTGATTTATGGCCAATGTTTTCCAAAATCATTTTATTTTTATTAATGATCTTAGGAGCTTGTGCTGGAAGTACAGGTGGAGGATTAAAAGTTTCTCGTTTTTTAATTATTTTAAAGAAATTAAAAGTTGATATTCAAAGACTGATTCATCCTCAAAAAATTGATGCGATTACAATGGATGGAAAAATTGTAGAAGATGATTTAGTACACAATATATTATCTTATTTTTGTTGTTTCATGTTTTTCGCATTCTTTTGTGTTTTAATTGTATCACTTGATAACTTTGATTTTGAAACAACAATCACATCTGTCTTTGCTTGTATTGGAAACATTGGTCCTGGTTTTGGGTTATGTGGACCAATGGGAAACTTCTCACAATTTTCTAATTTATCAAAGATTGTATTATCCATTGCTATGTTAGTAGGACGACTAGAGATCTATCCAATTATAATTTTCCTAACGCCTTTTCTTTCAAATAAAAAACATAAAAAAAGAAATATATAAAAACAAGGTGAATCTAGTTCCATTAGATTCACCTTCAGTGTTTAATCATTCGATAACCTACACCAACATGTGTTTGAATATATTTTGTTGTTGGATCTTTTTCCTCTAATTTTTTTCTAAGTGTAGCCATAAATACTCTTAGCGATGCGATATCATTTTCTAAAGCCGTTCCCCATACTTCTTTTAAAATATATTTATGAGTAAGAACTTTTCCTGTATTTTTACATAACACACACAATAACTTATATTCAATTGGAGTTAAATGAATTTCTTCATTGCACATCGTAACTGTTCCTGCTATAAAATCAACACATAAATTACCGTTTTGATATAATGAACTACCACTTGTATCTACTGTATTCAATCTTCGAATTACCACTCTAATACGTGCTAGTAATTCATCTACCGAAAATGGTTTTGTTAAATAATCATCGGCACCACGATCTAAAGCTTCAATTTTATCATTATCTTCTGTTCTGGCACTCACTACAATAATAGGAACATTGCTCCAAGAACGAATTGTAGAAATCACTTCACATCCATCGATATCTGGTAATCCTAAGTCAAGTAAAATAACATCCGGTGATTGTGATGAAACAATCATAAGTGCTTCTTTTCCTGTTTGTGCTATTTCATATTTGTATTCATGTAATTTTAGTGTTGTCACAATCAAGTTACGAACAGACACATCATCTTCAACAACTAATATATTTATTTTTTTCATGTTCTTCATCCTTTAATAATGCCACCACAAAAACACTACCATGTGGAACATTATCCTCTACCCATATTTTTCCTTTGTGTAGTTCAACAATCGATTTACACAAAGACAAGCCTAATCCTAATCCACGTTCATCATCGATAACTTCGTGTTGACCTCGATAAAACATTTCAAATATTTTATCTTTATCTTTTATTCCTTTTCCTTGATCTTTAATGTAAATATATACATAAGAATCATCGTCTTTTAATTGAATTGTTATAGTCGTTTGTTCTGGTACATATTTTATCGCATTGTTTAATATATTCACAAGCACTTGAATAATAAGTTGAGCATCCATTTTCACAACATATATTTCTTTGCTTGGTTCTAAATAAATAATGTGATGCTCACAATGCACACGATGAACTGCCTCTTCCACTATTTCTTCCACGACTTCTGGTGTTTTCTTTAACGCAATTTTTCCTTGTTCAATTTTCGTTATTGATAAAACATTTTCAATCATTTCATTCAACCACAGTGAATCTTTATATATACTTTCCAACATGCCGTGTCGCATTTCTTCACTTAGTGAATTTCCATTTTCTATTAATGTGTTAGAACATCCAATAATAGAAGTAAGAGGAGTACGCAAATCATGAGATATTGTACGAAGCAAATCCGCTCGTAATTTTTCATTATTCGCACGAATCAAAGATTCTTCTTTTTCTCTAGCATTTTTATCGTTTTCTAAAGCCATTGAGCATTCCATCAAAATTGATAAAATCATATTTTTCTGTGACATCTCAAGCCCTTTTCCGTCTAGACAAATTCCAAACACACCATGTGTTCTTCCTTGAATATACAAAGGAAAATAAACATATTTTGCTTGTTCAAAATAATTTGTAGTGGCTCCTGCACTTTCATGATGATTAAAAACCCATTCTACCACTTCTATTTCCTTTTTTAAAATAGCTTCATCACTTTTTTCATAATAAAAAGGAACATCTTCTTGTAGATACACAACAATATTTTTATTCACAATTAACTTTATTTGCGAAATCGTGACATTTAATATTTCTTCTTTATTACGAGTTCGATTTAATAACTGATTTGTTTCCAATAATGTTTTCGTATGACGAGCAATTTTAGATGTCGTTCGTGCATATGACTTTAATTGCCATGCCAATGTACCCGTTATAAACGATGAACAAAACATGATTAAAAACGTCAAAACGTATCCGTTATCATAATAAAACAAAGTATATTTTGGATCCGTAAACAAAAAATTAAAAATGATTACACTTAAAAATGAGTCAATTCCATTTAAAAGTGGATTCGAAGTCAAAAGCGAATTTACTAAAACTCCTAATATATAAATTGTGATAATATCAGCATCGTTCATTCCAGTTTGAGCAAGGCATAACCCAATGCAACTTGTCACCAATAATTCAAGCAACATAATCACAATGTCTTTTCCTTTAAATGAAAAACGTTCTTTTTTATCAAAAAAGGCATTTTTATCTGGAATAATATAAACATTGATATCTGTTAAATATTCAATTAACTGATCACTAATTGATTGATGATGAATAAAAATAGATTTAGACTTAGATTGTCCAATCACTATTTTTTGAGCACCAATATAATTGGCGAACTGCGCTATTTGAAAGGCCACATCATCACCATAAACATAGTTCACATTTATATTTAAAGATTTGGCATATTCGATATTTAATTGTAGCTGTGTTTGTTGTGTTTCTTTCTTTTTCTTTGACGTTTCGACATAAACACCAATCAACTCGGCATGAAAGGCTTTACTCATTTCATAAGCTGCTTGGATTACGCGACCATTTATTTGCGAAGATGACAAACACACCAATACTATTTCTTTCATATCTATATTTTATATCAAATAGTTTTAATCGTATTTAAAAACTTTTTGAATTTGTTTAATTTGACCAATCACCAATAAACGCATATCTCCTGTAAAAATCGTATTCGGACCAAAATCCATTGTCACAGCATCGTTTACTTTTAAGCCAATCACATTAATGTGATATCGATTTCTTACATCAACTTGAGAAATGGTTTTCCCAATCCAGCTTCCTGGTACATCTAATTCATAAATCGCATGATTTTTATCTAGTTCAATGTAGTCAAAAATATGTTCTGAACTAACACGAATGGCTGTCCAATTGGCTAATTGTCTTTCTGGATATACAGCTTCATCAGCCCCATTGCGTAATAAGAATTTTTTATGTCGATCACGGCATGCTCGAGCAACAACATATTGTGCTCCTAATTCTTTTAATAAAGAAGTAGTTTCCAATGAGCTTTGAAAATCATCTCCAATTGCACATACACAACAATCAAAATCAGATACTCCAATTGTACTCATAAATTGTTCATCTGTACTGTCTCCAATTTGTGCAACGTGTACATATGATAATACAGCATCAATTCTTGATTCACGGTTATCTATAACCATAACTTGGTGTCCCATTTCATATAATTTATGTGCACAGTGCCTTCCAAAGCGTCCCATACCAATGATTAAAAACGATTTCATGTTTACATTCACCTCTAGCTACTATTATCTATAAATCAATATTAACGTTGTATTAATATACATCATTTTGTATTAAGATTGTATAAAGATTTTTTTATATCTGTTTGATTAATTACATTATAAGAGTATAATTCTATTTAGATAGAGGCGCGATAACGACAAGTGAATGAAGAGTTGGCAAACATTTGATTCATTCATTAAGCAATATCGCCGAACTGTTTTTTTAGGCATAAAAAAATGGTGGACCAATGGAGAATATCTATTGGGCTGTCTACTTTGTAGGAGTGCTATCTTAATTTGATCTTTAATGTCAGTAAGATAGTGTGCTTACTGACATTTTTTATATCAAAAGGAGAACTTGTATGAAACCAATTAAAGGAAGTATCGTTGCACTAGTAACTCCATTTCATGAAGATGGAAGTGTAAATTTTGAGAAGTTAGAAGAATTGTTGGAATGGCACATTGAAAACAAAACCGATGGAATTCTAGTTTTAGGAACCACTGGTGAATCATCAACAATGACCCAAGAAGAAGACGATGAAGTTGTTGAATGTGCAATTCGTGTTGTGAATCATCGTGTCCCTGTTATTGTCGGAGCTGGTTCTAACTCAACTCAGGCTATGAAAGAAAGAAGTATTAAATACGAAAAAATGGGTGCCGACCAATTATTGTTGATTAGTCCTTACTACAATAAAACAAACGAAAAAGGAATGATTGCTCATTTTACCGAATGCGCAGATGCTGTAAACATTCCTATTATTTTATATAACGTACCAGGTAGAACTGGATGTGCTATTAGCGAAAACGCTGTTAAAGTTTTATCTCAACATCCAAATATCATTGGAATCAAAGAAGCAAGCGGAAATATTAGTTATGCGACAAACATTGCTCGCTATTTAAGTGATGATTTCGTTATGTATTCAGGAAACGATGACATGATTACCACTATTATGGCTTTAGGAGGATCGGGTGTTATTTCTGTTCTTGCCGACATTGCACCAAGACAAACACATGATATCGTTCAAGCTTGGTTAGATGGAAAGCCACAAGAAAGCTTAGCTCAACAATTAAAATACTTAGATGTGATTCATGCTTTATTCTGTGAAGTGAATCCCATTCCGGTAAAAGAAGCCATGAACATGATGGGAATGAACATTGGTGGATATCGTCTTCCTTTATATGAAATGGAAGATAAAAATAAAGAACGTCTTCACAATGCTCTAGAACAGGCAGGTTTATTGTAATGAAAATACTTGTGATTGGAAAAGGTAAAATGGGTTCTTTAATTAAACAAACTGCCTTAGATAAAGGACACGAAGTCATTGGAATAGTCGATATCTTTGATGCCGATTCTATTTCAAATAAACAATGTGATGTTGTGATTGATTTTTCTCATCGTGATAACGTGGAATGGGTTTGTGATTATTGCCAGAAAACAAAGGCATGTCTAGTTATGGGAACCACTGGTTTAGAACAACATCACTTGGATATGATTCAAGCTTTGGCGAATACAAATCCTGTGTTTTTCTCATATAATTATTCCTATGGTGTTGCTGTTGTTCGAAAAGCACTAGAATACATTACCCCAATGTTAAAAGAAGACTTTGACATTGAAATGGTGGAAGCCCATCACAACCAAAAAGCCGATGCTCCTAGTGGAACCGCAAAAATGTTGTTAGATGCCATTGATCCAAACAATGAATTCAAACACGTATTCTCACGTGAAGGAATGACTGGTAAACGTGAAAAAGAAATTGGTGTTTTTGCCCTTCGTGGAGGTACGGTAGCTGGTCAACACACAGTTTATTATTTTGGAAATGATGAAAGTATCACTATTTCTCATAATGCGACAAGTCGTCAAATTTTTGTCAATGGAGCCATTAAAGCCGCTAAATTTATTGTTTCTCAAAAAGCTGGTTTATATTCAATGGATGACTTGTTAGGATAAAGGAAGGAACAATCGATATGAGTATTAAAGTAAATGAAAATTATCAAAATTTAGAACAAAACTACTTATTTAAAACAATTGCTCAAAAAGTAAATGCGTATACAGAATTACATCCTGATAAAAAAATCATTCGTCTAGGTATTGGAGATGTCACTTTACCCTTAACCAATAAAGTTATTGAAGCTCTACATGCTGCTGTTGATGAAATGGGACATCAAGAAACGTTCAAAGGATACGGAAATGAACAAGGATATGACTTTGCCATTGATGCTGTAATGAAGCATTATCAATCTTATGGTGTCACATTAAACAAAAAAGAAGTTTTTATTTCGGATGGTGCCAAAAGCGATTGTGGAAATATCACTGATATCTTTGGAGACAATGAAATCTTAATTCCGGATCCTGTATATCCAGTTTATTTAGATTCAAATATCATGTGTGGAAGAAAAATAAATTTCATCCAGGCATCACAAGAAAACAATTTTCTTCCTATGCCAAATGAAGTAGAAAAGAAAAGCTACATCATTTATATTTGTTCACCTAATAATCCAACTGGAGCCGTTTATTCTAAATATCAATTGAAACAATGGGTTGATTTTGCCAATGAAACAGAATCTGTAATCATCTTTGATTCGGCTTATGAAGCTTATATTCACGGTGATTATCCACATTCTATTTTTGAAATTGAAGGAAGTCGCACTTGTGCCATCGAAATATGTTCTTTATCTAAAACCGCTGGTTTTACAGGAACACGTATGGGATGGACTATTGTTCCTATTGAACTTGTTTGTTCAGGAACAGCACTAAATCCAATGTGGAATCGTCGTCAATCCACAAAATTTAATGGAACTGCTTATATCATTCAAAAAGCGGGTGAAGCTGCTTTAAGTCCTGATGGATTTAAAGAATGTAAAGAACATATTGCGTATTATATGGAAAACGCAAAATTATTATCAGATTTATTAAATAAGAAAGGTATTTGGCATACAGGTGGTATTTCAAGTCCATATATTTGGTTAAAATGCCCTAATAATATGTCTTCTTGGGAATTCTTTGATTACTTATTGAATGAACTACAAATTGTTGGAACCCCAGGATGTGGTTTTGGACAACAAGGAGAAGGATATTTTAGATTAACTGCATTTGGATCAAGAGAATCCACTTTAGAAGCTATTGAACGATTAGAAAAGGCACTATAATACAAAGAACCAAGATTTTTCATCTTGGTTCTCTTTTTATTAAAGGTAATGAACAATAGCGTTATCTAATACAAGTTGGCTAGCTTTCATTAATTTAATTTCTTTTTCCATTTCATCATGAGGAATTTGTTGTTTAACAACTTCTTCATCAATTCCATAAGAAGCAGCAATTAATTTCATTTGTTCAGCAATTTCTTCTTCCACATCAATGATTTCTTCTAAACGAGCCACTTCCATTAACGCAACTTCTAAGCGAACTTGTTTCGTTGCGAAATCTTTAAATTGCTCACGAATATCATCACGTGTTTGTCCTACCATTTGAAGATATTGATCTAAGCTAAATCCTTGTTGAGCCATTTGCATTTCTACACGTTGCATTTGTTGTTCTAAAGCAGCTTCAATCATGTCTTCAGGTAATTCACCTTCAACTGTATTCATTAAGGCATCAAAAACAACATCTTGAACTTTTTCATTATTTTGTTTTTGAACTTCATTTGATAAGTAAGCACGAACATAGTTTTCAAATTCTGAAACAGTATTTACTTCAGGAATTTGTAAAGATGCGACAAATTCATCGTTTAATTCAGCAGGTTTTGATGTAAAAATATCATGTACTTTTACTTTAAAAATTACAGGTTGACCAGCTAAGCTTTGTTCTTGATAATTTTCTGGGAAAGTCACATGAAGATCTTTTTCTTCACCTTTTGTCATTCCGATCATTTGTTCTTCAAATCCTGGAATGAATTGACCAGATCCAATTACCATTTCATAGTTTTTAGCTGCTCCTCCATCAAAGGCAACTCCATCTTTTAATCCTTCAAAATCAAAAATAGCGCTGTCTCCGTTTTCAATTGAACCTTCTTTTGATTCTTTTAATGGATTTTGAGTTAAAGTATATTGAATTTGTTTGTTTACCATATCATCTGATAACTCTACTTTTTCAACTTCAACTTCAATTCCCTTGTAGTTTCCAATTTTAATTTCCATATTTAATCCTTTCTCCAGACCACTCAAATATAACACAAAGTCCTTTATTTTACTAATTTAATGTTCACAAATGGAATTACCTCTTCCATATTATTTTTATGCTCTCCAATGAATTTTTCCATCCAAATCATATCCACCCATTCATTGAATTTATATCCACACTTATGGAAAGTTCCTACTAATTGAAATCCCATTTTTTCATGAAAATACATGCTTGTATTATCTAAGTGTTCATTTTCATGTTCTGTATAACTAATGCAAGCATTCATATTTAGAATATTTTGTTTCTTTAAACAATACTCCAATGCTTCATATAACTGTCTTCCAATTCCTTTTCCTTTCGCATTGACATCCAAATAAATGGTTGTTTCCACTGACCAATCATAGGCTTTACGATTTTTAAATGAATTAGCATAGGCATATCCAAGCACAATACCATCTTGTTCATATACTAAATACGGATATTTTTCCATAATCTTTTTCATTCGATTTTGAAATTCTTCATCACTGATTACATCGTATTCAAACGTTATTGATGTATTTTCAATATAATATTGATAAATCTTATTTAATTGCGCTGCGTCTGTTAATTTAGCTAATCGAATCATATGGACCCTCCTTGTCAACAATAATAACATAAAAAGAAGTCAGTCGACTTCTTTAATTAATTGTTTTATACCATTGTTTTCACAACACATATAAAATTCTTTCATTTCATCTTTGGTAAATCGCTCTGGATTTTGTTCAAAACAAAAATCCATATCCAAATAAGAATATTTAGAACTAGCTAATGGATTATAATTTAATAATTCATACTTTACATCTTCATATAAACCTGAGATAAATCGTGAAATCATAGCTATATTATCCATTGTTGCACTCATAAAAGGAATAAGAGGCGTACGAATCGTTACTTTATCACGATGTTCACTTGTTAGTAAATAAGTAATATTTGATTTAATGATTTCATTGGATACACCGGTATATTTTATATGCTCTTTTTCATCGAACAATTTACAATCACAATATATTTGATCTATGTAAGGAACAACTTTCTTAACAATTTCAATGTCTGTATAAAAAGAAGATTCAATTGCGGTATGAATTCCTTCTTCTTTGCATTTCTTTAAAAGTTCTAGTAAAAATTCATGTTGCACAAAAGGTTCTCCTCCCGAAAAAGTAACACCTCCACCATGATTGAAAAAAGCTTTATCTTTCATTAACTCATCAAATGCTTGTTCAACTGTATATTCCTTAGCATCATAGCTTAAAGCACGGGTAGGACACATATTTACACATTCATCCCAATTTTCATCAATTTCTCTATGAATCACAATACGACCATCTACACATTCAATTCCTTTATGCTTCGAAATCGATACACACGTTTGACAATGAATGCATTTATTTTCCATATAAAGAACTTGTCTAGAAGCACTTAACCCTTCTGGATTGTGGCACCACTTGCATCGAAGAGGACATCCTTTTAAAAACAAAGTCGTACGAATTCCTAGTCCATCATGGGTCGCAAATCGTTTTATATCGAAGACATTTCCTTTAAATGGCATCGTAACTTGTTCTGGCAATGATTTCATCTTGAAGGTCTCCTGCTAGTTCAGTGAAATAAGCGGTATATCCGGCAACACGTACCGTTAAAGAACTATATTGTTCAGGATGTTCTTTAGCCGCTAATAAATCTTTTTTAGAAACAACATTAAATTGTACATGTGGAATTTCTAAGTCTACAAATGTTCTCATAAAATTCGCAAATTTCTTAATTCCTGTTTCTGTACTAAAGAATTCAGGAAGGAATTTCATATTTAGTAATCCTCCATTGGTTGTACATTGATTTTCCAAACGAGAAACAGATTTTAAAACAGCTGTTGGTCCATTTAAATCACGTCCATATACCGCTGATAATCCTCCATCTGCTAATGGACTTTGACTCAATCTTCCATCCGCACTGGCTCCTACATTTTGTCCCATAGGTACATGAGCACTTACTGTATACATACCCGTATGATATGGTCCATTTCGATAATTAGTATATTTCTTTAACTTATTACGGAAAGCACTGGCCCATTTAGAACCTAGTTCATCAACCCATTGCACATCGTTTCCATATTTTTCCACACGATTCAATAAAGTTTGGCGCATAACTTCTTGTCCTTCAAAATTATTTTGAAGCGCTTGTTCTAATTCTTTACCTGTATAACGTTTTTCCTCAAATACCATCTTTTTAATAGCGGCTAAAGAATCTGCTAAATTCGCAACTTGAATCATTTGAATTCCTGACAAATTATAATGCGCACCACCATTCACTACATCTATACCTTTTTCTAAACAATCATCAATAACACAAGATAAAAATGGTGTTGGTAAATGATCTTGATGTCCTTTTTCTACTTTTTCACAGCATTCAATCATTTTATCAATAAAATAATCCATCATTTTTTCAAATGCACACTCTAATTTATCAAATGTTTTATAAGTAGAAAGAGAACCAAAATCAGGTGCTAATGTTTTACCCGTAATTAAACATTTTCCATGATTACATGTAAGTTCTAACACCTTACATAAGTTGAACATTGCCGCATCTGACCATCCTAAATTATTTCCTTGGGTAGTGATTTCAACACATCCTACAATCGCATAGTCCATGGCATCTTTTTTAGAAATTCCTAAGTCCATTAGTGCTGGAATTAAACTTTCATCATTAAAGAATTGTGGCATTCCACTTCCTTTGGCAACACAACGAATCGCATGTTCTAATAGTTCTTGATTCGTATTTTTATGTAAGCGAACGCTTAAATTGGGTTGTGGTAATCCGATTTCTTCTTGCGCTTGAATCATTAAATGACTTAATTCATTGACATAGTCATTCCCATTTTCATCTTGTCCACCCACAGCAATATTAAATCCAATAGGGAATCCAGCAAAATATTTAGCGGAATGGGCATTTCGTAAATACACGATTTGATTAAATTTAAGCCATAAACACTCAATTAATTCTAGTGCTTGTTCATCAGTTAAATGATCATTTTTATAGTAAGGATATAGTGTTTTATCTAATCTTCCTGGAGAGAAACTTGAGGCATTACTTTCCATGTGTAACACAACCATTAAAAACCAAAGTGATTGGAGTGCTTCTCTAAAGGTATGAGCTGGTCTTATACTTAAATCATGACAAATTTCTGCTACATCATCTAAGTTCATTTCTTTGGCAAGTGATGCATAACGATTCATAAAGTCTTGTACACCTTGCATCACTATAATCGTTGATTCATAGAATTCTCTTTTTTTCACATCTGTACACGATTCTAATTTATCTTGGGCAATTTGAATATACCCAGCTGGGCCTGTTTCTAACCATTCCTTTACATTCGGACAAATGTGTCCTTGGGCATGATCGGTTTGATTGATTTTGACAACAGTAGAAATTGCCGCAATCTTTCCATCGGCTTTCACATCATCTTCCAATGATTTTCCTTTCCAGTAAGGAACAATACATTCTCTAAAAGTTTTAATATCTTCTTCTCTGACATTAAATTTATCTTGAGGACGAGTTGGAATCGTTTCAAATTCTTTGTCTACCCAACTAATTCCACTTTCTGGAAATACAACACCATCACGAACTCCTTTAGTACGATTTCCAACAATCAATTCTTCGGGTTCAATGGCAATTTCGATTTGGTTTAAAGCATTATAAAGTGAATAAGCACGTTTCATTTGTACCGAGTCATTTTCGTGTTGTTTATAGGTTTCGGTAATAATCATGGCTTGTTCAATACTGACATAGCGAGAATGCGATAACATTTTTTCTTTTAATATTTGGATGCGCTTATTCATATATTTTCTCCTTTTTTATCGTTTTTTATTGTTTATACGTTCAATATACGATTATAAATACGAAATGTCAATAATTATACTTAATCAATTCGCCTCTTTTCATTTTTATAAAATCATAAAACATTTATATAAAACTGTTGTTATTTTATAAAATATATATAATATAATTAAAGATAACGTTATCATAAATTATAGAAATGAGTAATTAATATAGTAATTGTTAATTTAAATAAAAAAGAATTACTGCACTGTTTTATTTTTTATTGATTTGTTTTCAAAAAATAATCATTTTTCAATTACTTGGAACATCTTTTTTAACACTATACAAAAACAATTATTTTTAAGGAGTGTGATTACTATAAAAAATGTTTATAGGTTTTTAATTATCTCATTCTTGATTATTTTTTCTTTTGGGTGTCAAAACATTAAAAGTGAAACACAGGGTCAATTTATTGACATTACATATAAAGAACTTGTTAATAAAATAGAAAACAAAGATACCTTTATATTGCAATTCACTAAGACAACTTGTCCTTTTTGCAAGGATTTAGAAAAAATCGAGAATGAATATTTTTTAAATAATGATGAAATCATTTTTAGATTTTTTACTGATTTAAACGAAAAAGACTATAATGAAAATTTGAATTTTTTTTAAACTACTTTTGAAGATTTTTCACTTGTTCCCACTGTATATTGGATTGAAGATGCTACACCAAGAAATCAATTGCCTATTCTAGAAAACAATCAATATGATATTTTAGATAAATGGATTACAGATAATAAAAATTATTAGAAGGTATTTGTATGTCAAAAATCAAAAAAATATTAAACAAAATAAATAATTACTTTATAGAACGAAAACAATTAAGTAAAATACTAGGTCAAATTGTATTTTGAATATTAATTGTTGCCAATTCCCTGGTATATACTTTTTGTCCTAAAAAATCATTTTTATATATCTTATTCATAATTTGTGAAATTTGTTTTCTACTTTGTTTTTACTTTAATTTCTATATATTAAAAAAATACTACGACAAAAAAGACTAGATAATCACTAGTCCTTTTTTTTCTATAATACTTCTTTGTTTATCATTCAATACACGATCTGTAATAATTCCATCAAAATCTTCTAAATGCGCACAAACAAAATTTCCATCTTGTTCAAATTTAACACCTTCAACAACAACATAGCTATGTTTTGAACGAGAAAGTACCATTTTCTTTGTCATTCCATCATTCACATCATAAGTAGTTAATTGATTTTTATTTAAATCAATTCCTACAACACCTAGAAACGACAAATCAAATTGATAATCTTTTAATAAATCATTTGTGATGGCACCCACAAATCCATCTTTCGTACGATTAAATCCACCACCAATAAAAATTAAATTTGTATCACATTCAGCACTGAAAATTAATAAAATATCAACACTATTCGTAACAACCGTTATATTCAAATTCTTTTGATAAATTAACTTAGCAATTTCAATATTTGAAGTAGAAATTCCTAAGAACACCATTGCCCCAGGTTTAATTAACTGAACCGCCTTTTGGGCAATGATCTTCTTTTCTTCTACATATTTATCTAAGCGTGCGGAAACATTAAAAGTATGCGGATTTTCTCGAATACTAATTGCTCCTCCATGCACTCTTTTTAATTTTCCTTCTTTTTCTAGGATAGCTAAGTCTTTTCGAATACAATCTTCTGTCACTTCATATTCTTGAGCTATATCACGAACACGAATCGATGATTCTAGATTTAATTTCGCAAGAATATGATCGTGTCTTTCTTTTTGAAGCATGAATTACTCCTGATTTAAAATATTGCGGGCTACATATACACCGGAAGCAGATGCATGAGACAATGAGTGAGTAACTCCTGAACCGTCTCCAATTACATATAATCCTTTGTATTTTGTTTCTAGGTTTTCATCGATATCTACTTCCATGTTATAGAACTTAACTTCTACACCATATAATAAAGTATCATCGTTGGCAGTACCTGGTGCAATTTTATCTAAAGCATGAATCATTTCAATGATTCCATCTAAAATACGTTTAGGAAGAACTAAACTTAAGTCTCCTGGTGTTGCTTTTAATGTAGGACGAACCATACCTTCTTCAATTCGTTTAACAGTTGAACGACGTCCTCTTTCAAGGTCACCGAAACGTTGTACGATAACGCCTCCACCTAACATATTTGATAAACGAGCAATACTTTCACCATATCCGTTTGAATCTTTGAATGGTTCTGAGAATTGTTTAGAAACCAATAAGGCAAAGTTTGTGTTATCTGTTTTCTTGTCTTCTCCATTAAAGCTATGTCCATTTACAGTAATAATACCGTTTGTGTTTTCGCTAACAACGATTCCATTTGGATTCATACAGAAAGTACGAACTTTATCTTCGAATTTTTCGGTACGATATACGATTTTACTTTCATATAATTGATCAGTTAAATGTGAGAAAATTACAGCTGGTAATTCAACACGAACACCTAAATCCACACGATTTGATTTTGTTGGGATTTGTAGATTTTCACAAACTCTTTCCATCCATTTTGATCCGGAACGACCAACTGAAACGATACATTTATCACAATCAATTGATTGATCTTTATAGTATAAACGATATCCTTGTTCTAATACTTCTAATTTTTCAATTGGTGTATCAAAGTAAAAATCAACTTTATCTTTTAATAAGTTATATAAGTTTTCTAATACAATATAGTTCACATCTGTACCCAAGTGACGAACAGATGCATCCAATAATTGAAGTTTATTCTGCATACAAATTTTCTTGAAATTTGAACCAGCTGTAGAATACATCTTAGTACCTTGTCCACCATATTCCATGTTGATATCATCAACATATTTCATTAATTCTGTAGCTTTTTCTTTTCCAATGTATTCATATAGAGTACCACCAAAGTCATTTGTGATATTGTATTTACCATCACTAAATGCTCCAGCTCCACCGAATCCATTCATGATTGAACAACTTTTACAATTAATACAATTTGTGATTTTATTTCCATCAATTGGACATTTACGTCTATTTAATGTATGTCCTGCATCAAAAATCGCAATTGACAAATTAGATTTTGTTGCCAATTCATAAGCAGAATAAATTCCTCCTGGTCCAGCTCCAATAATAGCTACATCGTATTTCATTTCTTTTCCTCCGTTTGACTTCTTTATTTGAATCATGTATCCTTTTAGTACGCAAGAATACCCAAGTGGCTGAAGGGGCTCGCTTGGAAAGCGAGTAGATCGTGCAAGCGATGCCAGGGTTCAAATCCCTGTTCTTGCGCCACTTTTTTTATATTCGAGCTTCATAAAAAATATACTGATACAATTCCTTTTTTAATTTCATAGCACACTGTGGTGCATTCTTCAATCCATGTTCTTTTAAATTTTCAAAAGACAGTAAATCATTATCAATGAAATGAACAAGTTCCATACAAAAATAATGACCATATTCATCATCTTTTTCTTTATCTTCTTGTGAATACCAATACTGTGAATCATCTAATGCTTTATGATCTAAATTAATTTCCTTCACTTTGCACAAAGCCATAATTCTTTGAACCGGACTGGAACTATATAATAAAATAGTATCTCCCACTTCATAGTGGAACACCTGCCGGGAATACATACACTTATGCTTTTTCAAAAACGCATAGTGATCAAAATGATTCGGATTCACTGACATCAACCATGTATGATTGATATCAATGTGAGTACACTGATTAGAAAATGCAGATAAAAACAACTCCATTTCAAATTCATGTTCAAATTCATACTTTATCCCAAAATGTAAATCCTCATTTTCGGGAAAAGCACTTAATTCACGATTGAAATAAACAGATCCATTGTATCCCTTCAAATACGTATCCGGATGAACAATCACATTAGCACAATCAATGTTTAAAGTATAAACAATTTCTTTACTATTTTTATTTTGAAATTCATTAATCTTTTCGTTTTCTTTTGTTTTTTCAAATCCATATTGATTCAACAATTCATCTAAAGGAATAGAATCATTTGAAAACTCACTCGGAGCTAATACATATTCCTTTCCAAACGAATTCATAAAATTCAAAGAATCTAATTCTTTCCATTTTTTCTCTAAATCTTCACTAATCGGATAAGGAATTTGGGTCCCCGTCGTTTTCTTTAACCAATTAAAGTCCGCGATTTTCTTTAAAGATTGAATTGATAATATCTCTTGGGATTTATCATCATAAATACAATCAAAACAAATATAGACCATGTGATTATCATCACTTTTAAAAACATTGCTTGCGGCATATCCACTTGCGATGATTCCTTTGGGAAAACTATTCACTTTCATCAAAAAAAGGCGATCTCCTTTTTGAATGGAACGATTTTTTCCACAATTCCATTTTTCAAAAGTAGTTCCCACTTGTGAAAATTCATTTCGTTTTTCTTGATAAGAATCCCACGCAAATTTTTCTGGATTCCATGTCAACAACCATGTCTTCATAGTACTATTTTACTATAGAAATAGCGCTAGTGCGAACAAAATCACAAGAATCCAAAGTATAATTTTAATTAAAAACTTTGTTGTTTTGAAAATAACTTTGATTAGAATAATCATAATCAATAAAGATAAAATAAACTGCATATTTTTTTCTACTTTCTAATGATGTAAAATATAAGTATGTTAAAGTACTTCTTTTACAATGTCAAAGACATTCCAAGTCAATATCAATGGCAACCATATCATTTAGGATATTGGACATGGATTCTTATTTTAAGTATTCTTGTTGTCATCATGGCTAATATCTATAAAAAATCAAATTTTAAAAGGTATTGCCATTTTGATTTGTGTCCAAGAAGCCTTAAAAGACATCTTACATTATACAGCAGGAAGCCTCACTTTGTCTCATTTACCTTTACATTTATGCGGAATTTCTATCTTTATGGTCACTTGGCACGCCTTTAAACCCAACAAATTAAACAGTGAATTTATCTATGCCCTTACTTTACCCGGAGCCATTATCGCTTTAGCCTGTCCAGATTGGACGCAATATCCTCTTCTTCATTTTTCAAGTGTCAATAGTTTTACTATGCATACTTGGTTAATCATGTATGTTGTCATTCAATTATATGCAGGTACTTTAATTCCTAATTTTAAAAATTTGAAATATACATTTGTTTTTACTTTACTACTTATGATTCCTATTTATTTTATTAATAAAGTTTGGGATACAAATTTCTTCTTTATAAATACACCTTCCCCTGGTTCTCCTTCGGTTGTTCTCTATGATTTATTTGGGAATGGTTTCGTATTATCTTATATAATAATTTGTTTAATTTTATGGATTTTAATGTATCTTCCATGGAGGCATTATGAAAATAAAGGCAATATCGTTCATCCAGAATTATCGTAATTTATCGAATCAAATGATTTACTTTGATGATGATATTAATTTTATAATTGGTGACAATGACTTAGGTAAAACAAACATTCTTGAATTATTGAATTGTTTTTTCATTAAAAAAAGATTTGAAATCAGCGATTATTATCATCCATCAAAGCCTATTAAAATCGTAGTTGATTTAGAAAACAATGAACAAATAATGGGTATACAATATCCCAATCAAGACAAAATAATATACGATAACACAAATAATCTTGATTCCATTCATGGTTTATTTATTCAATGTCATCCTACTTTAAATGAAGATGAGACCATTGCTTCGATTATGAAACAAATCCAAGATTGTTTTCCTTGTCCTTCTTTTGTGTTATTTGATGAACCAGAGAATCATCTTCATCCCTATAAACAAAGAAGTATGGTTAAAAAAATTCATGAGAAATTATCAAATCAATTATTCATTGTTACGCATTCACCTAATATTTTATTGATGAATTATAAACAATTTATTCGTGTCTTTTTAAAGAATAAACAATTACATATTGTTTCAGGTTCAAAAATCAACTTAGAAGAAACAGAACTTTATAAACATATGCTCCATAACTTCATTTATTTAAAAGAAGCTATGTTTTCTAAATTAGTTATCTTTGTGGAAGGAGATAGTGAAAACGGTGCTTTTCCTGTTTTTGCTCGTCGCTTAAAAATTGATTTAGATGAACATGGCATTGGTATTGTGAAATTAGATGGCGCTGAAAGTGTTGTTCGTTGTATGTTGTTGTATCGTAAATTTGGAATTGAATCACTAGCCATTATTGATCAAGACAAAAAAGATAAATATAAAAACATTTCGAATATTTTCTATACCCATGGCATTGACTTTGAAGAAGATATTTATGACAACTTTGCATTAGATGATTATTTTAATTGTTTAAAAGAAATTGGAGGATATACCTATTTACATAATTGTTGGGAACAAGAAAACTTAGATGAAGTGAGTTTCATGAAAAAATATAAACCTAGTCAACTTCGTTATTTACGAGAAAAGAAAAATGCTTTAAAGGGATTGTTGTTAGCTTTATATGTCACTCGTATTCCTGATAGTTATATTCATGTGATTAAAGAAGCACTTCGCATGACAAATCAATAAAATCATGTATGATAAAGTTAAAGGAGGTCATCATGAACAATAAAGCAATGTATAACTTAACCTATGGTTTATTTATTTGCACAGCCAAAGATGAAAACAAAGACAATGGATGCATTGTGAATACAGTAAGCCAAGTAAATTCTTCTAATCGTGTAGTTGTTTCTATTAATAAAAATAATTTAACACACGATATGATTCTTAAAACCAAAGAATTTAATGTTTCTATTTTGACAGAGAAATCTTCCTTTGATACGTATAAACACTGGGGATTTCAAAGTGGTAAAGATGTTGATAAATGTATTGGAATTGAATATGAAAGAAGTGACAATGGCATCATTTATATCACCAATGAAACCAATGCCTATTTAAGTTGTAAAGTGGTTCAAACCGTTGATTTAGATAGTCATACTTTATTTATTGCCGATGTTTGTGATTGCCAAATTTTAAGTGAAGATCCATCCGTAACCTATGCATATTATCAAAAGAACATCAAACAAAAACCAAACACAACAAAGAAAAAAGGATGGATTTGTACAGTATGTGGATATATCTATGAAGGAGACATCCTTCCAGATGATTTTATTTGCCCTTGGTGTAAACATGGGGCAAGCGATTTTAAACCAATAGAATAGAAAGAAGGTAATTATATGAAATTTTATATTTGTGAACATTGTAAAAATATCGTAACATTTGTGGAAGATAAAGGCGTTCCTGTTATGTGTTGTGGACAACCAATGAAAGAACTTGTTCCTAACACAAGTGATGGAGCTGGTGAAAAACACGTTCCTGTTGTAGAAGTCAATGGAAATGAAGTAACAGTTAAAGTTGGTAGTGTTGAACATCCAATGTTAGATGTACATTATATTGAATTCATTGCCATTGAAACAAAACAAGGAAGTCAAATTAAATATTTAAAACCAGGAGAAGTTCCAAGTGCAAAATTTGTATTAAGTGAAGATGATGAACTTGTTGCTTGTTATGAGTACTGCAATCTTCATGGATTATGGAAGAAATAAGGATTGGCATTAAGCCAATCCTCTTTTTATATTGATAATAAATTTCCAATCATTGAAATAACACTAACAATCCATAATAAGATAGTAGGAACATTGAAGAATGTATAAGAAATCAATTCATCCGGAAAAGATTCCAATTCTATATTTTTAGCTAAGTTTATTATATTTTTCAGTAAACAAATGACTCCCACAATCATGACAAAAAACATTACATAACTAAGGAATGCCACTAAATATGTGGGTCCATAAAGCGTTATGAACGTAACAAGCATAGCCCATAAATTATTCATAAAATGAATGGCTATGTTTACTTTCATAGAATCGTATTTCAAAGAATAATGAGCCATGATGCATCCCAAACAAAATGTAAAGAAAAACTGTGTTAAGTTCATATGCATTAAGGCAAATAGAAAACTCGATGCCAATATCGCAAACGTACGATTATATCGATCTAAAGTTCTTAATATTGCGCCTCGAAATAATAGTTCCTCAAAAATAGGTGCTACAATAACAACTTGAATAAAAACACCAATATTTGATAAAAGATTATTGCTCACTTCTACTTGTGCTGTATCAATATTAAAGCCAAACAACCAATTTAATGCTTGCATAAACAATGTAATTACTAAATTAAGTCCAAGAATGTTAAGAAAAGATGATCCTAATATTTTTAAAGGAAAGTTATTTTGAAAATCTTTTTTTCCTATTTCTATATGATTATTATTTTTTAAATATCGGTATGCCAAATAAGAACTAAGAGTCAATACAATGGCTAATAAAACATTTATGATTCCTTCATTACGGCCACCAAATCCGACAATAATTCCTCCTAAAAATTGGACCGCAAAACAAATCCATAGACTTCTTCCTATTCGTTTACAATCGTTTTTCATTTTTGACCCTCCTTAATTTATTTCATTGTAACATAGTTTTGATTGTGTTTTAATATACAAGAGGTGGTAAAAAAATGAAATATGATTTTCAAACAAAATTAAATCGAAAAGGACACGATGCACTTGCACTTGATAACTATCCAACTTATGGAACCCAAGTTAAAGATGGATTTGATGTCATTCCAATGTGGGTTGCGGACATGAACTTTCCCACTTTTCCAAACATTCAACAAACAATTCAATCTCGCTTAAATGAACCTCATTTTGGTTATTTCTCACCAAGTGATGCGTATTATGCAGCCATTCAAAATTGGCAAAAAACAAGAAACAATGTTGAAGTTGAAGCCGATGCCATTGAATATGAAAACGGTGTTTTAGGTTGTTTAAGTTCAGCTGTTCGTGCTTTTACATCAAGTGGAGAAGCCATTTTAGTTCATTCTCCAACATACGTAGGATTTACCCATGTATTAGAAGACTTAGGTCGTAAAATCATTCATAGTCCTTTGTACTTAGATGAAAATGGAATTTATCGCATGGATTATGAAAATATGGACAAGCTTTGTAAAGAATATCACATTCACTTTGCGATTTTCTGTTCTCCACATAATCCAACTGGAAGAGTATGGGAAAAAGAAGAAATTGAAAAGGCGATGGAAGTTTATCGCAACAATGATTGTGTTGTGATTAGCGATGAAATCTGGTCAGATATTTTATTAAATAATAATAAACACATTCCTACTCAATCAATTAGTGAAGATGCCCAAAACAGAACCATTGCGATTTATGCTCCTTCTAAAACTTTTAGTTTAGCTGGTTTAGTGGGTTCATATCATATTATCTACAACAAGATGCTTCGTGATAAAGTCATTAAAGAAAGTAGTAGCACTCATTATAATGCTCCTAATATTTTATCGGTATATGCTTTAATGGGAGCTTATAGTGATGAAGGACAAATTTGGACAGATGAATTATGTGAAACTTTATCAAACAATGTGAACTATGCCTATGATTTTATTAAAAATAATTTTCAGGGTGTTCAAGTAAGTAAGCCACAAGGAACTTATATGTTGTATTTAGATTGTTCAAAGTACTTAAAAGCACATAATATGTCTATACAAGATTTACTTCAAAAAGGAATTGAAGTCGGTGTTATTTGGCAAGATGGTACACCTTTCCAAAAAGAAAATACCATTCGTATGAACGTAGCCTTACCAACGGATCGAGTTAAAGAAGCTTTTGAACGATTAAAAAAATATGTATTTTAAAAAAGGAGCTCAGGCTCCTTTCAGTTTGTTGACAAACCCTCGTTTTATTTTATTCGAGGGGTTATATTTTGCCAATTTTTCACCATTTTCTAAAATTGTAAAAATTTGGACATATTTTTCTGCATATATACGAAAAATCGAGCATATCCTATGCTCCTTTCCAACTCCATAATGCCATTCTCTTTAAATTATGGCACGCAAAAATCAACCAGGCATGGTGCT
>JAQYFP010000114.1 GCA_028723085.1 Erysipelotrichaceae bacterium
TAGCCGCTTCAATTTGAAGCTTTCCTCCATCGACTAACAATAAATCCGGCATTGATTTTTGTTCCATCAATAAACGATAATAACGACGATAAATCACTTCTTTCATACTATCTAAATCCGATTTATATTCTTTTAACTGATAATGACGATACTGACTTTTATTTGGGACACCATCTTTATACACAACTAAAGCTGAAACATTATATGTCCCTGAAATATGGGAGTTATCAAATATTTCCACACGATGAATTTCTTTTTTACAGATTTCATTTAAATGTTCATTTGCCTGTACTAAATCATTGTCTCTTCTTTCGATTAACGCAAATTTTTGTTCATGTGCCTCTTTGGCATTTTCTATTACTAAATCAACTAATTTTTTCTTTTCTCCTTTTAAAGGAATTTTTACACTTGTTTGTAAAGAAGATTCTAAAATATCAATAGGTGTCCCTTCTGGTACTAGTATTTCTTTGGGTACAATATTATTTTGATAATACTGCATAATAAAACTAATAAAAGCATCCATTGTATCTTCATAAATTGCTTGCACTGAAAATGTGCGTTCCAATAATTTACCTTGTCGAATAAAGAACCCTTGAAACGATACATATCCTTTATCTTCATAAAAACCAAACACATCTCTGTCTTTATTATCTTTAAAATCTATAACTTGTTTTTGTTCAATATGTTGAATAGCTTGAATGGATTCAAGTATTTGTTGAGCCTTTTCAAATTGAAGATTTTCACTAGCATCCATCATTTGTTGATTTAAGTCTTGTAATAATTCTTTTGTATCCCCTTGTAATAGTTTCTTTATTTTTTGTTTTAATTCTCTATTTTGATTTTTATCAATTTCATGAATACATGGTGCTAAGCATTGATGCATATGATAATACAAACAAGCACGATTCGGAATATGGCTACATTTACGTATTGGAAAATAAGTATTTATAATTCGTACCATTTCACTTGCACTTTGAGCACTTGGATAAGGTCCATAATACGTATCTTTTTTATTTTTTATATTCCGTGTTGTATATACTCTGAAATTTTCTTCATTGGTCATGACAATATATGGATAGGAAGAATCATCCATAAGCATAATATTATATGGTGGTCGATGTTTTTTTATTAAATTTATTTCTAATAATAAAGCTTCTTTTTCACTTGTTGTCTTGATAAATTCAAAATCATAGATATGAGAAACAAGCTTCGTTGTTTTATAATTATGCGTCCCATGAAAATAAGACCGAACTCTATTTTTTAGTACTTTTGCCTTTCCTACATATAAAATATCACCATGGACATCTTTCATTATGTAACATCCCGGGCTATCAGGAAGAAGTGCTAATTTATCTTGTAGTAATTTAGAAATAGCCATAAAATCCCTACTTCAACAATACCACTGTAGCACCTAATCCACCTTCATTAGGTCCTGCACTCATTTTCGAAACCACCATTGGATGTTTATCTAAATCTTTCCATACCGCACTTCTCAAAGCACCTGTTCCCATACCATGAATAATACGAACTTGTTTAACTTTATGATAAATGGCTTGGTCAATGTATCGATCCAATTCTTGAATAGCTTCTTCCACACGCATACCAATTAAATTCAATTCCAAAGGAAAGCGCGTAAAGTTACGATCTTGATGTACTTTCTTAGGTACTTTTTGAACATTTGGTTTTTGAATTCGTTTTAAACGATTCAATTTCACTTTCATCTTCATTCCATTTACTAAAACAGTAGCTTCTTTTTTACGAATATCTAGAATTTCACCATGTGAATTTAAAGACTCAATTTGAACATAGTCTCCTACTTTTAAAGATTCATCTGCTTGTTTTTCTTCTTCTTGAGTATTTTCTTGTTGTAGAACATGAATTTGATGCAACGCTTCACTTTGTTCATGTAGTTTACCCGTTTTTTGTTTTTTCAATGTTTGAATAATTTCATTGGCTTCGTTTTCTTTTTCTTCTAACATATCATGAAGACGTTGTTCATATTCTTCTTGAAGTTCTTTATTTTTCTTTTCCCATTTTTCTTTTTCTTGATAGGCATCTTTTTGAATTTGATGTGCTTGTTTAATCATCTTATTAAAACGCTCTTTATCTACCAAAACATCATTTTGAAGTTTTTCTAATTTTTCTAATTGTCGTTGCACATCTTGTTCATTGTCTTTTTTATATTCATCGGCTCTTTGAATAATAGAATCCGGTAAATGATAATTATGCGCAATTAAAAACGCATAAGAAGCCCCTGATACGCCTGGTATGTATTTATAAGTTGGTTGTAGTGTTTGTGAATCAAATTCCACACTACTTACTAATACATGATCATTGGCTTTTCCAAATGATTTCACTTGTGAATAATGGGTTGAAGTTATAACTGTACATCCTTTTTCAATTAAATATTCTAAAATAGAAATAGCTAAAGAAGCTCCTTCTAATGGATCGGTTCCATTTCCTACTTCATCTAATAAGACAAATGAATGATTGGATACATTTTGACAAATATTCGCAATGTTAGAAATATGACTTGAGAATGTTGATAAATTATTTTCAATCGATTGATTATCACCAATATCAAACCATATTGAATCATAAAAAGGAATCAAAGCACGATCACATAAAACGGGAAAACCAGCATGGCTTAAAGCCACAAATAAACCAATGGTTTTAAGTGTTACGGTTTTACCACCCATATTCGGTCCCGATATCATTAGACAATTTTGTTCTTGTTTTAGAGCATACGTATTAGCTACACATTTCTTTTCATCAATCAAAGGATGTCTAGCTCTTTCTAATAATAAATTTCTTTGTGATAAACGAATCGTTGGAACACATCCTTCGTGTTCATATGCCCATCTTGCCTTGGCAAAAGCTACATCCAAAATCGTCATTGTTTCTAAATCCGATAAAATAGGCATCGCAAAAGAAGCAACTTTTTGACTTAATTCACGACAAATACGAGCTGTTTCTTCTTCAATTTCACTTTGTGTACGGGCTAATTCATTATTAAGTGAGATAAAACAATCAGGTTCAACATAACTTGCTTGTCCAGATTGACTTGAAGCATGAATCATTCCTCCAAATCGGTTTTTATCTTGGTTCTTAACAAGCACAGATAAACGCCCATTAATAGTTGTTGTCATAACTTCCATTAAAGAATCCGCATTCTTTTTCATAAAAGCACGTGCTCTTTCATTCAATGATAGACGTGTATCTACTAATTGTTTGTGTAAGCTTTTTAACTTGACAGTGGCATCCATTTTCACATTACCCGTAGCATCAATTTGTTTTTGAATGTCTTTATATAAATTGGCACAAACATCCATCGACTCTGCTAAATCTTTTAATAACTTTGTTTCTGATTTCAGTAATGTTTCCCTAACATTTTTAACTGTAACTAAAAATAAAGCAATTTCATATAATTCTTGTGGTGTACAAGACATTTTTTTATTGGCTTTATTGACAGAATACGAAATATCCATACACCCCGCAAAAGAAATGGTTTCCCCTTTTCTTACAAATTCTAATGCTTCTGATACATAATCTAATTCTCTTTGTATTTTTAAACGATCTCGATAAGGAAGGGCGTTAATTATTTCTTCTTTTGAACATGAAAAAGAAGCATACTCTGCAATTTTTCCAAGTACGCGATCAAAATCAATTGCTTTATTTAATTTTTCTGAAAAATTTTTATAACTCATTTAAAATTCCTCCGATATATTTTAACGGTGTATTCTCAATTATTTCATGTCCCTTTGAAAAGAAAGGCATTTGACATATATAAAACACAACTACACAAATACAAACTATTTTTACTAAACTAACTAATCCACCTAAAATACGATCAAATGTCTTTAGCTTTGTTTTATGTAATAGTTTTACGAGAATGTGTTCAATTATAGAATAAATTATCTTATTGATAATATATAAAATAATAAACCATAATAATGTATTTAAAATAGAAAGCGATAAAAAAGGAATGAGATGTGACATAAAGGTACAGTATTTATAAGATAAATAGAATGATACAAAACATGCACATAAATCCAATATCTGCATTAGAAATCCTTTTTTAAATCCAATCATTAAGATAATAACGAATAAAATCCAAAATAAAATGGAATAACTACTTACATTTAAATTCATGCATGTATTTTACCATTTTTTTCATATATGGTAAAATGCATACATGACAGAAACAAAGAAGATGACAAAAGAAGAAATCTTTCAATTAAAAGAAAGAATGAAACCATTTATTTCAGAAGAAAGTAAACCCAATTATACGTATTATCAAATTAAATGTGAACAATGCACCATTACCGCTTATACATCTGGTAAAGTTGTGTTTCAAGGAAAAGACTTAGAATTCATGCAGAAAGAAAAGAAAGAACAAGTATTTCCTCAAGCTGGTAGCGATGAAGTTGGAACTGGTGATTATTTTGGACCAGTAGTTGTGGCAAGCTGTATTCTTACTCAAGAAGATGAACAAGCTCTTCGTTCATTAAAGATACAGGATTCTAAACAAATAAATGATACAAATATTCGTAAAATTGCCAAAATAATTAAAGAACATTCCAAGTATTCAATTTTGATTTTAAATAATCAAAAGTATAATGTCGTGCATCAAACTCATAATATGGTTGATATTAAGTGTAAGCTTCATAATCAAGCTTATGTGAATTTAGTTCATAAAGGATATGAATTACCTAAACAAATTGTCATTGATCAGTTTGTTCAAGAAAAGAGTTATTATCGTTATCTACAAAAGGAAAAAGAAGTAATTCGTGGAATTCATTTTGAAACAAAGGCCGAAAATAAATATTTAGCCGTTGCCGCTGCTTCTATTTTAGCTCGAAATGCGTTTTTAGAGTATTGGGATAAAATGGAAGAACATTATCATTTTACTTTCCAAAAAGGAGCTGGTAGTAATGTCGATATTTGTGCCAAAGAATTTGTACAACAGTTTGGAAAAGAAGAACTGGGAAAAGTAGCTAAGCTTCATTTTAAGAATACCGAAAAGATTGAACTATTTAAGTAGTTCATTTTTTTTGCTTAAACATAGTCGTTTTTTTAAAACCCGTTAAGAATAATGTATTTTTTCTATTTCTAACAATATAACTATATTTTAACATTTATTTTTAGATAACTAACAGATTGTTTATTTTTTTTGTGTGTTAATATGAAATAAAGAAAGAGGGATTGATTAAGATGGTGTTATTAAAAAAATAATTGTATAGATAAAATTAAAAGAAAGAAGGTGCTATCATGAAAAAGATTAGAACATCTATAATTATCTCTTCGATTGCGATAATTCTTCTGAATTTAATTAACTTATATAAATATCTTAATGATAAGCCTGTTGGTACATTTAAAGCTTCATTAGATTTCACTTTTCTTCTTCTAGGAATTATAATAATTTATGTAGAGTATACAAAAAACAACCGTGTAGATTGAATTTTCCACACGGTTTATATTTTTCCATCTATAAAAGCTTGGATCATTGTTCCCGTTATACTTGATGGTCCAATTTCATTGATAACTTCTTCTCTTGTAAAGAAACGTGCATCATATAATTCTTTTATTTCTAAAGTGATGTGATCACTACCATTTAAATGACAAGTAAAACCAATTTGAATATTACCGGCAAATCCCCATGGTTGAGAACCATAATATCTAATATTTTTCACTTTCAATCCTACTTCTTCTTTTACTTCTCTATTAATGGTATCTTCCAAACTTTCTCCATATTCCACAAATCCTGAAATCAAAGCATAGGGTTTATTTTTTCCATGTTTAGCTAACAAAATACGATTATCATCTATAATCGCAACATTCACAGCTGGATTAATTCTAGGATATACTAGATTTCCACAGGATTCGCACCGAAGCATAAATTCTTCTTTATCCAAAACTAATTTATGTCCACAACATCCACAATATACATTGTGTTGAAACCATTGAAAGATATGATATCCATTCATTATAGCAAAGGCATGTTCAGGACTGTTGGTATTTCGAATCGTATTCATTGACATATAATTCATTTCTTTGGTTTCCATTGTCAAAAAATAGCGATTTGATGAAATTGTAAATAAATACAAACAATCGACTTTACAATCTTTATATTGAGGAATTTCAATCACATTGTTTTCAATGTTTCCGGCAAAAGAATTATTTTGATACATTAAAATAAAATCAGATGGTTCTGGTTTTATTAATTTATAAGTATGATCAAAATCATTTACTTCATGAAGCATTTTTATCGCCTTCTTTAATGCGACGAACAATTTCGTCTTTGGTGTCTATAAAAGCATCTTTCTTATCATTAATCGTATCTTTTAATTCGTCTTTTTTATCATCGATTACATCTTTAATAAATTCAACTCTTTCATCGCTGTCCATATCCGATACATCACTTAATACATTTCCTAGTGTTTCAGCTTTTTGTGATACATTCTTATAGACTTCTATTTTCTTTTCTTCTACAACTGAATCAATTTCTTGTAGTGCTTCTTTGGCTTTTTGTTTAGCTTCTTCTAATTTTTTAACTAAAATGGCAGGTGAAATACTCATTGTAGGATAAGCTCTTTCCAAACGCTTCGTAAATAAAGAGCGACTCTTTAAAGCCATATGAATCTTAGAACTAATTTCTTCGGTATCATCAGCTGCTGTTCCATCGATTTCATCACGAATCACATGCATGGCTTGTCGTGATATAATACAATCCACAAACAATAAAATTAAAATTAATGTTGCGATTAAATTTCGACTTGTAATAGAAATCGAATCTAACATCGTTCTTAATAAAGGATACACAACTTCAATAATCACAACGGCTGCACATCCAAATAAACATAAATTTCCAATCCATACGCGTCCATTTATATTTAATGGTTTATTGGAATAATCCCACCATCTGGCATGGTATCTTTTTTCTAAAGCATAACTGACAACATATTCTAAGATTCCACAAATAATGAATCCTTCAATGAATACAGCAAAAATACTATTATGGATTTTTAAAATATCACCGATGATTACAATGATGAACACAACTCCAAATCCATAAATCGGACAATACGGTCCTACTAGAAATCCTCGGTTCACAAAACGATGAAGTTGTATGAACTTTAAAATGACTTCCATACACCATCCTAAAAAAGAAAAGATAAAAAAGACAATAATCATTTCTGATAAGCTTAAGCTCACTATACCCCTCCTTTTATTATTTTCACATCTACTTGTACCGTTTTATCAAGTTTTACATATTCTACATGGGCATGATCAAACATCTTTTTTGATGCCACATTGCTCTCCGTTCCATTATATTTATCACTTTCATATACCACTTTTTTTATTCCTGATTGAATAATGGCTTTGGCGCATTCATTACATGGAAACAGCGAAACATAAATTGTACATCCTTCTAAGTTTTGAATACTATTTAAAATGGCGTTTAATTCAGCATGAACCACAAAAGGATATTTCGTATCTAAGAATTGTCCTTCTCTTTGCCATGGAAACAATTCATCTTCACATCCCATTGGAAAGCCATTGTATCCAAGTCCTACTACACGTTTTTGATCATTCACAATACAAGCGCCTACTTGGGTGCTTGGATCTTTAGAGCGTTTGGCTGATAAATGAGCCATACTCATGAAATATTCATCCCAGCTTAATACTTCAATGCGTTGATTCATTCATTTTCCTCCAACTCTTTTAATACACGGGCAAATTCTGGTTCTAAACCAATTTCAAATGTCATTAATTCATTTGTCCTTGGGTGTTTAAATTCTAATTTATTCGCATGCAACAATTGTCCATTGGTTTCAATGGTTTTACGATATCCATAAGTTGGATCCCCAGCAATTGGATGTCCAATATACTGCATATGAACACGAATTTGATGGGTTCTTCCTGTTTCCAATTGACATTGAACATACGCATAATCTTTAAAGTTTTTTAATACGGTAAAATGAGTAATCGCATCTTTAGAATTCTTAGCTGTTACTTCCATTTTTTTACGATCTTTTTCACATCGTCCAATAGGAGCATGAATCGTTCCATATTCATGACTAAAAGGATGATGAACAATGCATACATATTGTCGATGACATGTTTTATCTTGTAGTTGTTCACTAATAGAACGATGCGCAAAGTCATTTTTACATACAACTAATAACCCCGATGTATCTTTATCAATACGATGAACAATTCCAGGTCTCATAACACCATTAATTCCACTTAAATCTTTACAATGATACAACAATGCATTTACTAAAGTGCCACTATAATGTCCAGGAGCAGGATGAACGACCATTCCTTTGGGTTTATTGATGACAATTACATCTTGATCTTCATAAACAATGTCAAGAGGAATATCTTCTGGTAATACTTCTGTACTTTCTAGTTCTTGTATTTCAACAACCACTTCATCATTTTCACAAAGCGTATAACTTGCCTTTTCGTTTTTTCCATTCACAAAAATGTGTTTTCCATCAATTAAATCTTTTACATATTTTCTAGATTCATCAAGAGCACTTGCTACTCCTTTATCTAATCTTTGCTTAGCTAAGCTTTCATCTATTTTGATAATTCTTTTTTCCATCTTCTTTTTTCCTCTACTTCTTGGTATACCATTACAATTAATATCACTGCGAATCCAACGGTAATACAAATATCCGCAACATTAAAAATAGGAAACGCATAAGATCCAATATATACTCCAATAAAATCTCTAACATAATTGAAAACCATGCGGTCAATAAAATTGCCAATGGCTCCTGAAAAAACCATGACATATCCTAAAATGGAAACACGATCTTGGCTGTCTTTAAACATATAAAAAATAAAGACCAAGGCCACAATAGTAATAATCCCAAAAAAGATTTTTCCAAATCCTTCCATCATACTAAAGGCAGCGCCTGTATTTTGACAATATGTTATATATAAAAGATTGGGAATTAAGTTTATTTTTTCAGATAAAGAAATTGTATTCGTTATCCAATATTTACTGACTTGATCTAATCCAATTAAACAAAGGGAAAGAACAATTGCTAATATCCATTTTTTCTTCATTTTGATTCTCCGTTTCTGTTTTCTATTGTAACATAAAAAGACAAAAGTCTAAGCTTTTGTCTTTTTAATTTCTTAATTTACCATAATCCAATCCAGATAAATCTTCAATTGGATTGTCATCAATTCGTAATGTTTCAAGTAAATCTAAGTTATTCAATGCTGCCACATCTGTAATTTGATTTGACTTCAATGATAATGATAATAAATATGGTAAATGCGAAATAGGTGTAATATCTTTAATCGCATTGTGATCTAAGCGTAAATAAGAAATAAATTCTAATCCTTCTAATGGTGATAAATCTTCAATATTATTATTGTAGAAATCTACATAACACAATTCCTTTAAGTTTTTCAAAGGACTAATGTCACGAACATTATTGTATTCAAAATTAATAATTTGAAGTTGTTCCATATCCGCTAAAGCTGAAATATCTTCAATATCATTGTTTCCCGCCTTCAAATCAACCATGTGGTTGGCATTTTTCAAAGGAGAAATATCATGAATTGAGTTATTGTTGATATTTAAATGAACGAGTTCATCTGCTTTATCTAAGAAATTGATATCTTGTAGCTGACAATACTGTGCTTTAAATGTTTTTAAACCACTTACCGTTGTGAAATCATGTACATGGATTAATTCATTTTTGGAAACATCTAATTTTTGTAAAGATTTTAAATGATTTAAAATACGCATATCACTAAAACCACTTTGTTCCATACGAAGCACTTGTAGTTTGTCTAGAGAATTAAGGAAATCAAAACTATCTGGTTCATTATAAGATAAATCAAGTTCTTCTAATGATGGGAATTCCTCTAATAAAGAATAATCCTTTAAATAAGGACAATTTTGAACATTTAGTACTTTTAAGTTTTCCATCGATAATAATGGTGAAATATCACTCATTAAATTCGTTGATAAATCCAATTCTTCCAAAGTAGAAACATACGTTAAATCATCAATATTAAATAGACGCATTCCTGATAAATCCAATTTCTTTAGATTTTTTAATCTTCCTAATACTGCAAAACTAAATGGTCCATTTTCGGTATTGATACTTACTTCTTGAAGACGACAACACTTTTCGACATATACTAAACTATCAATTTTAGCTTTTGTCATGTTTAAATATTCCAAATTAATCATCCCTGCAATAGCCGAAATATCCATTGTGTATAAATTATTATGAGAGATATTTAAATATTTCAATTGACGAAAGCCATGTAAGGCTTGTAGATCACGAAGCTGGTTCCCTGACACATCTAAGCGTTCAATACTTCGTAATTCTTTAATTGGATCCAAAAATTGTAACTTATTACGAGATAAAATTAAAGTTTCTAGATTTTGAGCATATTCCAATCCATCTAAGCATTCAATTTCTCTTTCACGAGCATCTAGATAAACCAAATCCAACATTTTTTCTTCGGTAATTTCTTCTGGTTTGCATTTCAATTTTGAGGCAATAACTTCTCTTAGTCCATCATCTTTAATTAACATTATTAGCACCTCCACTTTTCTTTATTATACACCATAATATTGTATTCTTTAAAGAAAACAGTCTACTTTTAACATAATATTTATTATTCACAAGAATTGTTTTTAAACAATAGTCATGTGTTATTTTTTTGAAGCTTTTATAGACAATTTGACACTCAAAGTGATAGAATAACACTAAATAGGGATTCTTCATTATTTCTAGTATTTTATTAGAGGTAATCAAGGCAGGAGGTAAGAACATGTGCACTGGTAAAGTAAAGTGGTTTAATGCTGAAAAAGGCTTTGGATTCATCATCGGTGAAGATGGTAAAGACGTCTTTGTTCACTTCTCTTCGATTAATGCGAAAGGATATCGTACTTTAGAAGAAGGTCAAACGGTTTCTTATGAATTAGTTGAAAGTGAACGTGGAAAACAGGCTACAAATGTGTCTGTAATTCAGTAGAAAAAAGCACTTTCGTGCTTTTTTTTGACCTATGAAAAAATACGAAGTAGTTAAAGAATACGTTTATAGTCAGTTTTCAAAAATAAGCTATGAACCTCTACAAAGTGCTGCCTATACCCATACCGCTATGGTTGATTCATGTATTACACTTTTAGCAATCTCACGTAATGTTCGTGTGGAACGAGCAAAAATCTGTGCTTTATTCCATGATTATGCGCAATTTGTTGATAATTGTCCCCACAAAGAACATGCCAAATTATCAAGTTTATATTGTTCTAAATTTTTAAAAGAAACAAATTTATTTAAAATTAATGAAATAGATGACATTTGTTATGCGATTCGTACGCACTCTAAAAAAGATCGATACGATTCTCCTTTATGTGAAGTATTAAAAGATGCCGATGTTTTAGCTCGTTTTTTAGAGAATCCCGAAGCCCCTTTAAATGACATTGAAAAAGAACGCTTAATGAAAGCTATGCAAGACATATCAAAATAAATATCCACCAGCCTAGCTGGTGGTTTTTCAGTTTCGGGCATAGCCCTGCTCTCAAAGCTGCGCTTTACAGCGCTAATGTGGTCTGCGACGAGCACTATTTCTTGTTTCCCGTAAACGGGTCTTCAAATTCTAGT
>JAQYFP010000115.1 GCA_028723085.1 Erysipelotrichaceae bacterium
ACATCAAAACAGATAGGTGATACTTCACCCTGTGTACGACTTGGATATGTGCTTCTTTCCAGGGTGCTGAATATTCTTGATGTCCATGATTATTTTGAACGCATGGCCGAATCAAGAAAATTTCAGTTTGATATCTTTGAACTGTTTTCTGCTCTTGTTTATGCGCGTGCTGTTTCTCCCTGTTCAAAATGGAAGACCTATAATGATATATTTCCTTCTCTTTTTCCTGACTACTCATTCAGTTACGATCAGGTCCTTGAAGGCATCGAATTCTTCGGGAGCGAATACGAAAAATTTGTTGAGATACTTACGACTGCGACGATGCAGAACTTTGGAATGGACACATCAAAGACATACTTTGACTGCACCAATTTTTACTTTGAAATAGATAAAGAATCCGTCCTTCAGCGAAAAGGACCTTCAAAAGAAAATAGAAGAGATCCTATAGTCGGGATGGGGCTCCTTCTTGATTCAAATATGATTCCGATTGGAATGAAGATCTATCCTGGAAACGAATCCGAAAAACCGGTGCTGAGGGAAACGATAAAAACGCTGAAGAAGCAGAATAATATCGATGGAAGGACGATACAGATAGCTGATAAAGGTCTTAACTGTGCCAAAAATATAATAGATGCACTGAACAACGGTGATGGATACCTTTTCTCAAAATCAGTGAAGCTCCTCCCTGAAAAGGAAAAGAAATGGGCTCTGTCAGATGAAGGATACAAGACGATATACGATGAATATGGAAATGCCAAGTATAAGATAAAATCGATGATAGATGAATATACGTATTCATACAAAGATGAATCCGGCACAAAATACATCAAGAAAGTAAAGGAAAAACGCGTTGTGAGCTACAACTATAAACTTGCACGCAAGAAAGAACTCGAAATTGACAGGATGGTAAATAAGGCCAGAGGACTTAAGGCAAGCCAGGCAAAACGTGAAGAATATGGTGAATGTTCAAAATACATGAAATTCGTGACAGATGACGGAACAAAAGCCACAGCCGTAATCAATGAAGAGGCTATCGAAAAAGACAGAGCTGTTGCAGGATACAATATGATAGTGACATCCGAAACGAAGATGAGCACAGAAGATATTTATGAAGCCTATCACAGGCTCTGGTCGATTGAAGAATCATTCAGGATAATGAAAAGCGAGCTCGATGCAAGACCGGTATATCTACAAAAAGAAGACAGCATCATAGGACACTTTTTCATCTGTTATGCGACCGTACTATTAGGAAGATTGTTACAGTACAGGGAACTTGAAAACCAATATGGTGCAGCTACGATATATGATTTCATAAGAAAATTTAATGTCACCAAGATCAGTGAAACAAGATATGTGAACAATCTTACCAAAAGCGATTTCGTTACATATGTTGCCGAAAAACTAAATATGCCACTGACGAATTTTTTCCTGACGGAAAAGCAAATAAAAATGATGCACACTCGATAACAGTGAGTGTTGCACCATTTTTTTATGCCAACCTCTAAAGACAGGTATCATATTGTATAAATGTTTTCAAAAAATGATACAATAAAATCATGAAAAAATTATTGAATATTATTTTATGTTTGTTTCTATTTGTGGGTTGTACAACAACACTTGATGAAACAGAAACATATAGTTCGAAAGACGATGTAGCTCTTTACATTTATACGTATTCACATCTTCCCGATAATTACATCACGAAACAGGAGGCCATGAAAGAAGGATGGGATGCATCTAAAGGAAATTTATGGGATGTTTGTCCGGGAATGAGTATTGGAGGAGATCAATTTATGAATTATGAACAAACTCTTCCGGATGATGTTTATTATGAATGTGATATTGATTATGAAGGTGGTTATCGAAATAGTAAGCGTTTGGTTTATACCGAAGATGGCGATGTTTATTATACAGAGGATCACTATGAAACATTTGAATTGTTGTATGAAGGTGAATGATGACATTACTTTTAAATCAAAATTCAAAAGAAGAAGCATTAGCTTATCTTCAAGAACAATTTAAACTTGATTATACATTAAACTTAGATGGATTATATGATTTGTTGTGTACGCTAAATATTGAAATACGGCTTGAGATTGACAATCGTCCATGTTTACAAGGAATTTTAATGGTTTTTAAACAAGCAAGTATTATGAATCCTTGTTTACGAATACAATACCAAAAAGAATGGTGATGAAGTATCAACCATTCTTTTTTAAACTAAGAATGTCTAAAATAATCTGAAATATAGGCAATCATAACATCGGCTTCGTTTTGAATAGTGATTGTTTCTTTAGGAAGAACTAAAATACTATGTCCTTGCGTTATTGTTTCATGATTGATGATGGCTTTATTTTTTAATACAGAGATAGCACAAACAATATTTGATTCATTTGTAAATGTTTGTTTTAAAGTTGTATGATGCAAGCTAAATTCACGAAAATCTTGTTTACCTTCTTCAAATGATATACAAACAGGATTAATATTTGAATCAATATTATCTAAGGCTTCATCAATGTTTAATTGTCTTGGTTTATTCGTCTTCGGATCGATGCGATTATAGTCATATAAACGATAAGTGATATTAGTTGATTGTTGTATTTCATAAATTAATGAACCCTTTGTTAAGGCATGAACAACACCAGATTGAAGATAGACTAAATCGTGTTCTTTAACAGGTAAATGATTGATGATATCTTCCATAGTATTTGTTTCAAGGGCGTTCTTTATGTTTCCGTTGTGTTTTGCCCATACAAAATGATGAGTCGGTGCTTGAATAAAGAACCAGGCTTCACTTTTTCCATAGGGTAAGTTTAGCTTTTGTTTAGCATAGTCATCCCTAGGATGAATTTGAAAGCTAACGGATTCTTTACAGGCATCAAAGGCAATAATAACAGGAAATTCTTCTCCTTTTAATAATCCAAAACATTCAGGATTTTGTTCCACTTTTTCTTTTAGTGTGGTGTGTTCTTGTTCGTTTTCAATTTCACAATTGAAGGCTTCAATTCCACTAACACTATAAACAATTCCGATAGGAGCTTCTATATTAGCTCCATATTGTTTGAGCCTATCATCGCCCCATAAAGTTGAATAGGAAATGGGTTTTACTTTATACATAATTTCGTCCTCTTTTAATGTATTTTATCAAATCGTGTTATACTAAAACAAGGAGTATAGAGATATGAAGAAAAAACTAACAATCGAACAATGTGCAAATTTAATTGATCATACCAATGTTAAAGCTTATGTCACAAAAGAAGATATGAAAACACTTTGTGAGCAAGCGAAACAATATCATTTTGCGATGGTCGCAATTAATTCAGGCCAAACAGCTTTTTGTCATTCATTACTACAAAATAGTGAGATTCATACAGGAGCAGCTATTGGTTTTCCTTTAGGTCAAATGAGCATACAGGCGAAAGTATTGGAAACTCAGGATGCGATTAATAATGGCGCTGATGAAATTGATTATCAATTAAATATTACAGAAGTTAAAGATAAAAATTGGACTTATGTAAAAGATGAAATGAAACAAATTACGGATTTAGCTCATAAACATGGGAAAATATGTAAAGTGATTTTAGAAACGTGTTATCTTACATCAGATGAAATTATTAAAATCTGTGAAATCGCTGTGGAAGTTAGAATTGATTTTGTGAAAACTTCTACTGGTTTTGGATCTGGTGGAGCCAAAGAAGAAAATGTTCGCTTAATGAAATCGATTGTAAAGAATCAAGTGAAAGTAAAGGCATCTGGTGGAATACGTGATGCTCAGACATTTAAGAACATGCTTGCTTGTGGGGCACAAAGAATTGGAACAAGTGCAGGTATTCAAATAATTGATGAATTAGAAAAAGAAGCCGTTGATGGGTGTATAGAAATTGAGGTGGAAGCATGAAAATGGATAGTTTAAGAACGCCTTTGCCACAGGATATTGAAATTCTAAAACAAAATGGGCAGTTTGAATTGGTCAATGAAATGATTGATTTGCGTTTAAAAAAGGATATTCCAAATGCACTAAAAGAAAGATTGTTGCTTGAAAAAGAAATTTTAAAAGAATATCCTAAAGCTTTTATTTATACTAAGGAACAAGCAATTGCTTTGATTCAAAGTCATATTATTGATTTTAGTGAAGAAGAATTTGATGAATTGTTTAAAGAAAGTGCTTTTGAATTTATATTTGATCATGGCACAATGAAATTTAAAGATGATATTTATGATAATTTAGTGAAAGTGCATTTGGATTATCGAAATCGAAGTGATGAAATGCCACAGGATGATACGATTCTTGAACAAACAATACAAGAATTAATCGATGAAAATGAAATGAAAGTTAAAATTCATGTTCGTTTATCACTTAAAGTAGCTAAGGAGGATCAAATTCCTGGAAAAGTAATTCGAGTATGGATTCCTATTCCGGTAGAATATTCTCAGGTTGAGGATTTAAAGATTTTATCTTATACACAAGGTGGCATTGTGAATGATAATACTGTGAATCATCGTTCAATTTATTTTGAATGTGTTTATCAAGAAGATATGGAATTTTTTGTTGAATATGAATTTATCAATCATGTGATTTACCATGATTTAGATGCTTCAATTTGTTTTGATGATGGAAAAGATTTTTACTTAGAAGAAGTAGAACCTCATTATGTGTTCACAACGTATTTAAAACAATTGTGTGCTCAAATCATTGGTGATGAAACGAATCCTTTATTAAAGGCTAAGAAAATTTATGACTATATCACTAGTCATGTGACATATTCGTTTGTACCTGCTTATTGTACACTTCCTTCCATTCCAGAATTTGTGGCAACAAGTTTAAAAGGAGATTGTGGGGTACAGGCAAGTTTATTTATCACATTATGTCGTATTGCTCATATTCCAAGTCGTTGGCAAGCAGGATTGTATGCTCATCCTCAAATGATTGGAAACCATGACTGGGCTCAGTTTTATGTGGCTCCTTATGGATGGTTATATGCGGATTGTTCTTTTGGAGGAAGAGGATATCGTGAACACAGTGATTTAAGACGTAATTTCTATTTTGGGAATATTGATCCATATCGCATTCCAAGTGCAAGAGGTGTACTGCAACCACTTGAACCAGATAAAACTTTTATGCGAAAAGATCCATATGATCATCAAACAGGGGAAATGGAATACATTGATCAAGTGATTAATCCAGATAGTGTTCTATCGAATTTAGAAATCATTGAAATTAAAAAGGTAGGATAAGTATGACTTTTGATTTAGATCTTGAAAAAGCGCTTGAACGCTTAGGGATAAAGCAATTTCTTCCGATTCAAGAGAAAGTAGTTCCTATTTTAAGAGAAAAGAAAGACTGTATTGTCCAAGCTAAAACGGGTTCTGGAAAAACGTTGAGCTATGTGTTACCTATTTTAGAATCGCTTACAGTGAATCAAAAACAAGCACAGTGTCTTGTTTTGGTTCCTACTCGAGAATTGGCAAAACAAGTCAAAGAAGTATTTGATCAAGTTGGTTGTTTCAAAAAAATTAAAACACTTTGTCTTACGGGTAAAAGTCCTATTTCGTATCAAGAACAAGATTTGAAACAAAGAGTACATGTGATTGTCGGGACACCTGGAAGAGTATTGGAGCATTTTCAAAGAGGAAATATTGATGGTTCAATGTTGTCGTTTTGTGTTTTGGATGAAGCAGACGAGCTATTGAATCAAGATTTTCTGAAATCCATTCAAAGTATTTTTATGTATTTAAGAAAA
>JAQYFP010000116.1 GCA_028723085.1 Erysipelotrichaceae bacterium
GATGTTGCCGATGCCGTTACCGAAGAAAATTTAGAAACTTCAATTTCATTTATTAAGAAATTTGCGCAAGAAACAAATTGTATTGTAGTCATTACAGGAGCTATTGATCTAGTTAGTGATGGAACAATCTGTTACGTGATACGTAATGGCCGTGCTGAAATGGGAAAAATCACTGGAACAGGTTGTCAGTTATCCGGCATGATGACAGCTTTTGCAACCGCAAATGAAAACAAATTGGAAGCTTGTGCAGCTGCTGTAATAACAATGGGATTAGCCGGTGAAATTGCCTGGAGTCATATGAAACCAGAAGACGGAAATTCAACTTATCGAAATCGTATTATCGATGCCATTTACAATATGGATGAACAAACACTAAAGGATGGAGCAAAATATGAAATTAGATAAGAACAGTTTACTACTTTATGCAGTAACAGATCGTCATTGGTTAAAACCAGAAGAAAGACTTGTTGATGTTGTAGAACAAGCCATTAAAGGAGGAGCTACTTTTATTCAACTACGTGAAAAGAATTTAAACGAACAATCTTTTCTTGAAGAAGCTGTTGAATTAAAAACATTATGTGCAAAATATCATGTTCCATTTGTGATTAATGATAACGTGGAAATTGCTTTGAAAATCGATGCCGATGGAGTACACGTAGGACAAAGTGACATGGAAACATTAGATGTTAGAGCGAAACTAGGTCCTAATAAAATTATTGGCGTATCCGCTCAAACTGTAGAACAAGCTATATTAGCCCAACAACACGGAGCCGATTATTTAGGAGTAGGAGCCGTATTTCCAACCGAATCAAAAGACGATGCCGATGATGTAAGTCATGAAACTCTAAAAGCAATCTGTGAAGCCGTAGATATTCCGGTTATCGCAATTGGTGGAATTACTTATGAAAATGTAGAACAATTATCTGGTAATGGTCTATCTGGCATTGCGGTTATCAGTGCTATTTTTGGACAAGAAGACATTAAAGAAGCCACTACACAATTGAAATTAAAAACAGAAATTATGGTGAAAAAATGATTAAAGGAATTATTTTTGATGTTGATGGAGTCTTATTGGATTCTTCTGTTATTTGGGATGATGCTGGTGAAAAATATTTAAAAACACAAGGAATTGTTGCCCAATCGGATTTATATGAAAAATTATATACTTTGTCTTTAGAAGAAGGAGCAAAGTATATGAAGGAAACATATCATTTAAATCAAAGCATTGAACAAATACTAGCTGGAATAGACCAAGTTATACAAGATTTCTATTGTTATGAAGTCTCCTTAAAACCAGGTGTTGAAAACTTCCTTCAACGATTAGAAGAAAAAGAAATTCCTATGGTCATTGCCAGTTCAGGAAGTCGCACTCTCATTGAAAAAGCATTAACGCGACTAAATATAAGACAATATTTTAAAGCCATTTTGACTTGTGATGAAGTAGGAATAGGAAAACACAGTCCTGAGATTTATTTTAAAAGCTTGGAAACACTTCAAACCAAACCACAAGAAACATGGATAATTGAAGATAGTCTTTTTGCGATTCAAACCGCTAATCAAGCAGGATTTAAAACACTTGGAGTATATGATCGACAAAATAAAGAAGAATGGCAAGAAATGAAAAACAGTGCAACTATGACACTAAAAGATTTAACGCAATTTGATTTATTTTGGAAAGAAAGGAACTAAAGACAATGAAAACAGCCCTAACAATTGCAGGCAGTGATTCCATTGGCGGAGCCGGCATTCAAGCAGATATTAAGACAATGATGGCCAATGGTGTATATGCCATGAGTGCAATTACCGCCATGACAGCTCAAAACACACTTGGAGTAACCGCAATCATGGAATCCACTCCTGAATTCTTAAAAGCACAGATTGATGCTGTTTTTACAGACATTTACCCAGATGCCATAAAAATTGGAATGGTGTCCAATTGTGAATTAATTGATACAATAGCGGAAAGAATGATACACTATCAAGCCAAAAACATTGTAGTGGATCCAGTTATGGTAGCAACCAGTGGTGCTAAATTAATAAGTGACCAAGCTATTGAAACACTCAAACAAAAACTCCTTCCAATCGCAACTTTAATAACTCCTAATATACCTGAAGCAGAAAAACTAGCAGGAATGAGTATTTCAAATGAAAAAGACATGGAACAAGCAGCGGAATACATTAGTAAAAAATATTCTTGTGCTGTTCTATTAAAAGGAGGACATCAAATTAACGATGCCAATGATTTACTCTATGCCAATGGAAAATACTATTGGTTTTATGGAAAAAGAATAAACAATGACAATACACATGGAACAGGATGTACTTTATCAAGTGCCATTGCATCTAACTTGGCAAAAGGATACGACTTACAACAAGCTGTATCATTAGCTAAAGATTATATATCCGATGCTTTATCTAGTATGCTTGATTTAGGAAAAGGAAGCGGTCCTATGAATCATGGATTTGCCATAAGCGAAAAATATAAATAGAAAAAATCCTCTTACTTATTATTTAGTAAGAGGTATTTTTTTATATCTTTAATAAATCTTCTGGATGCTCTAAAACATAAGTAAACTCACTCGTATCACCTTGATATGTTTTAGACCAATGAGCTAGTCCAAAATCCACATTGGCATTTTTACTAGCTAAATAATCATTATATGTATCACCAATATATAAAGCCTCTTCTGGTTTAACATTTAAAATATCTAAACACTTTAAAATAGGCTCTGGATCTGGTTTATGTTTATTGGTATCTTCTTGTAGAATACAACCATCAAAGAATTGTTCAACATGTAAAGGAACCACATCAATTTCATATTGTTTATGCATCTTACTCGATACAATTCCTTGTTTAATGGAATGCGCATGAAAATAAGAAAGAACTTTCTTAAAACCAGGATATAAACTCGCTTTTTGTTCATATTCATTCACATAACGAACCCATCTTTTATAAACTTTTTCAGGATCCTTAAACCCAAACATTTCCATCACTTTAATACCAGGATACGAATAATAAGGAATGACATCATTAAAAGTTAATTCAATCCCTGTTTCTTCATGAATAATACGAATTAAAGTCATCATATTCATATCAACTGTATTCACTAAAGTTCCATCTAAATCATATAAAATTGCTTTGTACTTCATGGAATTTATTATATCAATGTCATTTGAAAAGTCAAAAAAGGATAACAAGTCGTTTTGCTTGTTATCCCATTTTTTTATTTAATTAGTTATTTCCATTATTTTGAGGGAAATAAGGACGAAGGGCATCGGCTAAGTTATGGATGTTACGTGTTTGAATATAGACAGTACCATTTCCATGGAAAACATTGACCAATCCTTCTCCAGTAGTGAATCCAAATGTACCACTGGCAATTTCAATATGATAATCAAGGTTGGCATCCCAACAAACAACGTGTTCATTATCGATTGTCATTGGTCGATCACTTGTGACTTGAACAGGAAGGATATCTCCAAAAGAAGAAACAATAATATCTCCATTTCCTGTTGTCTTCATGACAAATAAACCACCTGTTCCACCAAAGAATGCTTTTCCTAAATCTTGTGATTGCATGATGTAATCCACTGTACCATCACAAGCAACAAAAGCCCCTGTATTTAAACAATATTGGGTAGCACCACCAACTTGTAAAGCCGTTAACTTACCAGGAATAGCTGGAGCAACACCAATAAAGGCATTGGGACCAATGGCTTGGGCATGGGTAATAAACATGCTTTCTCCACTTGTTAGACTTCTTCCAATGGAACTTAATAAACCACCAAATCCTTTTTTGGAACTATTCATTTTTCCTTCTAAAGAAACATTTGATAAATATACCATTGAACCTCTTTCAATTTTAATGGTTTCTGTAGGAGATAAATACACTTCTAATAATGGACAATCTGAGTCCCCTTTAATTGTATAACGCATAAAAATACTTCCTTTCTGTGTGTTTGATTAACTTCATCATACCTAAATTGACTAAAAAGTCTATAAAAGAATTGAAGTAACCTTTATAAAAGATGTAAAATAAGAAAAAATAAAGAAATTCTTAAGAATGTATTAAGTATTAGTTGAGAATTGAGTTTGAATAGAAAGAAAGACTAGCAATAAAGAGATTACTTGCTAGCCTGTGAATAATAAGAAAAGGTTGAAGTTTTGCTATTTATGGAGGATATGCGCACTTTTCTTATTTAAATTCATTATAAACAATAACTATGGAATAATTATGTGAAATAAAAAAAAGACATGGAATCTTGTAAAAGTTACAAGGAGGGATTTTATTTATGAATTTTATGGAAACAAAAGAAATATTAAATCGTTTATTATTTGAATTCAATGGACATAACCAAGAAACAGGTATCTTAAAAGTAACAGAAGGAATGGGAGGTTGTTTTTATATTGACTATAAAAATGAACAAGGCATGAATACAATTAAAATTAATTCACATGATTATGAGAGTGCAGGAAAATTAGTAAAGGATATATTAAATAAGGTATTTTAAAATATGAAAACAGTAAAACTACTATTGATTTTATGCTTATGTATGGGATGTACACGCATTGATTCAAAAACCCAATCAATCGCCACAGATGAAGTGAATCCCGTAAAAGTGATTCAACAAGAAGCAAAAGAAGAAAGTGATGATTTATCGGCATTAAAAGGGGTCATTGATTTATATATTTCCGATAATGCATTAGATACAACGCAAATGTCTTATGCCATTCAAGACTTAGAAACAGGCGTTATTATTCAATCCGAAAATGCCAGTGAAAATTTTGTGGCAGCTAGTGTATATAAACTTCCTTTATGTATGTTATGGTACGACAAAATTAATAGTGGAGAAGTCAGCAAAGATGAACCAATTTTATTTTCAGCTATTGAAGAAAGCGGCGGATATTTAGAACAAGACTATTGTGTTGGACAAACCATTCCTTTATCTGAAGTATTACGTTATACCATTGTTTATTCTGATAACAATGGAGCTCATTTATTGTTTAATAACTTAGGCGGATGGCCAGAATTTAAGAAACAATGTGCTAAATATAGTAGCCATGAACAAAACGATGAATTCTATTCTTATGAAAATTATTTAAACGCGGAATATATGTGTGATGTTTTAAAAAATCTATACGATCACAAAGAAACATATAGTGACTTAATTGGTCATCTTCAAAGTGCCATTCCCGATGATTTTCTAAATAGTAATACCCCATTAAATATGGCACAAAAAGCAGGATGGCTATATGAAGTTCAAAATGCTTCGGGTTTATCATTAGATGGACATCCTTATTCAATTAGTGTGTTCACAACATATGGAGAACAAGGAAAAACAATCATGGGAAACATAAATAAAATTTGTTTTGATTATTTTAATGAATAGTTACATTTTGTTTCAAAAAAAGTTGACATTTCTTTCATTTCGTTTACAATAGTCTCATAAAGATGTTGAACAGAAGAGTACATTAAGAAAGAAAACGTAGAGAGTTCGTGATGGTGGAAATCGGACAATGAAAGCTTAATGGAAGATGGTCTGGGAGTTGCAAAGGTGATATGTAATCTTTGCCGGGTTTGCCCGTTATCGCAATAGAGTATAACTTATTTAGCGTACTTGAAGAGGCACCAATTGTGAGATTGGCGTAAAATTAGGTGGTAACACGTATAACACACGTCCTAATATGGGACGTGTTTTTTATTTATATAAAGCCTAGTTCCTTTTCAAGAAAAGTAGAAAGAGGAGGAAAAAGCGATGAACAAGTTATTAAAAGTGGGAGCAGCTGCCCTATTAGCTGCAAGTACATTAGTAGGATGTGGATCTTCATCTGATAGTAGTGAAGATAAAACAATTAAAGTAGGAGCAACTGCTGTTCCACATGCGATGATTTTAAATGATGTTGTAAAAGATATCTTAGCTGATGAAGGATGGACATTAGAAGTTGTTGAATTTACTGATTATGTAACACCTAATACTTCATTAGAAGAAGGAGAAATTGATGCGAACTACTTCCAAACAAAAGGATATTTAGACGATCAAAATGAATCACGTGGATTACACTTAGTACCAGTTGCTGGAATTCACTATGAACCAATGACAATTTTCTCTAAAAACTTTACTTCATTAGATGAAATTGAAGATGGAGCTACAATTGTTATTCCTAATGACTTTGACAATGAAAAACGTGCTTTAGTTGTATTAGATGCAGCTGGTCTAATTTCTTATGATGCTACGAAAGTTGGAGAAGATGGTTCTCCATTAGATGGAATCGTAACAAACGATAAAAACTTACAAATCCAAGAAGTTGAAGCAGCTACAGTTCCTCAATACAATGATGATGCAGATGCTTTAGTTGTAAATGGTAACTACGCTCTAGAAGCAAATATCAAAGATAAAGCCAATGCGATTTTCGTTGAAACACCAGATATTGAAGCTCGTACAAACTATGTAGTTGTTAAAGAAGGAAATGAAGATTCTGAAAAAACAAAAGCATTAGTTGATGCAATCACTTCACAAGAAGTAAAAGATTATATTGAAGAAAACTATGGTAGCGCCGTTATTTGCGTATTCTAATTGAAATAAGTGAGGCACGAAAGTGCCTCTCTAGTTTTATATGATTAAAGTAGTTTGATTACATAAAATTGGAGAAGGAGAACAAAAATGATTGAAGTAAAAAATTTATGTAAAAGTTTTGGTGATTTAGACGTTATCAAAGATGTTTCTTTCACCATTGAACAAGGCGATATATTTGGAATTATTGGACAATCAGGAGCAGGAAAATCAACTTTGCTTCGTTGTTTCAATGGTTTGGAAGACTATCAAAGTGGAAGCATTGTCGCTTTAGGAAAAGAAATCAAGTCGTTAAATAAAAAAGAACTGCAATTAGTTCAAAAAGACATGGGAATGATTTTCCAAAACTTTAATTTATTAAATCGTTTAACGGTATATGAAAACATTGCCTTGCCTTTAAAATTCTGGAAACAAAATCCAAAAGATGAACAACACGACAAACACATTCATGAACTATTAAAATTAGTCGGACTAGAAGATAAAATTAATAGTAAACCAAGAGAACTATCAGGTGGACAAAAACAAAGAGTTGCCATTGCCAGAGCTCTTGTCATGAATCCTAAAATTTTATTATGCGATGAAGCAACAAGTGCATTGGACCCTAAAATTACCCAAGACATTTTAGCATTACTTCAAAAAATTAATGAAGAATTAGGAATTACCATTGTTGTAGTCACTCATCAAATGGAAGTTGTGAAACAAATTTGTAATAAAATGGTGTTCTTGAAACAAGGAAAAATTGTTGCCCAAGGAAAACCAGAAGAATTATTTGTTTCTAACAACGAAGATATTTTAGATTTCACTGGACATGACAGTGATATTTTACCGGATACAGGAATCAATATTAAATTGTATTTCTTAAATAGTAATTCGAAATCACATACCATTACTTCTTTGGCAAGAGACTTAAACATTGATTTTGATATTTGCCAAGGAAAACTAGAAAACTTTAGAGGTCGTATTTTAGGATCACTTATTATTAATGTTGAACAAAAAGATAAAGACAAAGTCTTGGATTATTTAAAAACATGTGACGTTGAATGGGAGGTAATTGAAAATGTTTGATACATTATTTACAGCCACAGGCCAAACTATATATATGGTATTGGGATCGACTTTATTCTCAGTAATATTAGGATTTATTCCTGCCATTGTCTTGGTTTTAACTGCACCTGATGGTTTAAAACCAAATAAAGTTGTATACAATGTACTTGATTTTATTGTGAATACATTCAGATCATTTCCATTTATTATTTTATTGATTCTAGTCATTCCTGTTACACGTGCTATTGTGGGAACATCACTTGGATCAACGGCAGCCATTGTCCCACTAACAATCAGTGCCATTCCTTTTGTTGCCCGTGTTATTGAAAATGCCTTAAAAGAAGTAGACCCAGGATTAATTGAAGCTGCTAAATCATTTGGAGCTAGCGACATGCAAATTATTGTTCACGTATACTTTAAAGAAGCATTCCCAAGCATTGTTTCAGGTGTTATCCTTGCGATGATTTCGATTGTAGGATACACAGCTATGGCTGGTTCAGTTGGTGGTGGTGGACTAGGAGACGTTGCCATCCGAAGAGGATATCAAGCCTATAATCTTAAGTATTTATTCGCAACTTCTGTTATTTTAATTGTATTCGTGCAAATTATTCAAAGCATCGGAAACTATTTATATAAGAAATTGTCATAAAAGGAAATAGAAACTCTATTTCCTTTTTACTTTTTAGTGGTGTATAATTCTTACGTTTACGGAGGGCATATGAAAAAAGAACAAGAAAAAAGTACTATTTATGATTTAGATGGTACCGTCGAATTAAAAGAAGCAGTGCCATTAGGTATTCAACACGTATTGGCTATGTTTCTTGGAAACATTTCTCCTTTGTTGATTGTTGCAGGAATGCTTGATATGGCACCTGAATTAAAATCAACATTGATTCAAAATGCGATGTTTATTGCTGGAGCCATTACTTTAATTCAATTGTATCCAATTGGAAAAATCGGATCAAAATTACCAATTGTAATGGGAACTAGTTCAGGATTTATTGGAACAGCTAAAGCAATGGGAGCTCTATATGGATACGGAGCTTTAATGGGAGCATGTTTTGTTGGTGGAATCTTTGAAATGATTCTTGGATATTTTATTAAACCATTGAAAAAATTATTCCCACCTGTTGTCACAAGCTTAGTTATTATTTCGATTGGATTATCTCTATTACCAGTTGGAATCAATTACTTTGGTGGAGGTTCAGGAGCCGCTGATTTTGGAAGCATTAACCACATTTTAGTAGGAACAATTGTTATTATTGTAATTGTGATTGCTAAACAATTTAAAGGCTTTGTGAACAATGCATCGATTTTAATTGGAATTGTTGTTGGATATATCGTTGCCATTTGTTTAGGAATGGTTGACTTTACACCTGTTGCACAAGCATCATGGTTTGCCTTACCAAAATTCATGCCAGTTGGAATGGAATTCAATATGGAATGTATTATTGCTATGGGAATTATGTTTATTGCTACAACGGTTGAAACTGTTGGAGACACATCAGGAATCACAAATGGTGGTTTAGGACGCGAAGCAACAACAGATGAACTTCAAGGATCGGTTTTAGCCGATGGATTTGGAAGTATGATCGCAAGTTGTTTTGGTGTTTTACCAAATACATCTTTCTCACAAAACGTTGGATTAGTTACTGTTACTAAAGTTGTAAACCGCTTTACGATTATGACAGGAGCTGTATTCTTGATTCTTTGTGGATTCTGTCCAAAATTAAGTGCCTTATTCTCAGTTATGCCACAATCGGTTTTAGGAGGAGCTGCCGTAATTATGTTTGGTAGTATCTTAGTAAGTGGTATTGAATCATTAAAACGCGTAGAATTCGATGAAAGAAATTCTTTGATTATTGCTTTATCAATTGGATTAGGAGTTGGAATTGGACAAGTTCCTGTGGTATTAGCACAACTTCCAAGTTGGGTTGGAAATATCTTTACACAAAACGGAATTATCATGACATTCGTTATCGCAGCGGTATTGAACCTGATTTTACCTAAGAAAAAAAATAAAGAAAAAGTAAAAGAAGAGGTCTAGCGACCTCTTTTATTATGGTAAAATAAAAACAGAATAGGAGGACACTATGCTTAGAATTAATACTATTGTTTTTCCTGAAACAATCGACGAAGCCTATACACTATTAAGTAAAAATAAGAAAAATCGTGTATTAGGAGGAATGATCTGGCTAAAAATGGAAGACATTCAAATTCCATGTGCCATTGATTTAAGTAAGTTGTCATTGGATACAATTGAAGAAACAGAAGAAGAATTTAAAATTGGAGCCATGGTAACATTACGTGAAATGGAAATTAATGAACCATTAAATAAAAGCTTTGGGAATGTGTTTAAAGACGCTTTTAAAGATATTGTTGGAGTACAAATGCGTAATATGGCAACGCTAGGAGGAAGCATTTATTCTCGCTTTGGTTTTAGTGATGTGATTTGTGCTTTACTTTGTTTAGAATGTGAAGTAGAAACATATAAACACGGAAGAATTTCTTTAGAAGAATTCACAAAATTAGACTATGAACAAGATATAGTTGAATATATATACATTAAGAAAACAGGACTTAAAAGTGCTTTTACATGTGTGCGAAATAGTTCAACGGACATTTGTACATTAAACGCATCTTGCACAAAATATGAAGACCACTATAAATTCTGTATTGGTGCAAGACCTGCCATTGCCAAAGTATATAACTGCCCTTTAGATGATGTTTCTCTTGATGTATTATGCGGAAGCAATATGAGAGGATCAAAAGAATATCGTGAAAAATTAGTAGAAGGATTAGTCACTCGTTTAGTTAGAAAGGTGGATGGCGATGCTTGTTAAGATTAAATTAAATGGACAAATGATTCAAGAAGACGTACATCCCCAAACGCTATTATTAGATTGGTTACGCGACCATGGATGTTACAGTGTAAAAAGAGGATGTGAAACAGCTAACTGTGGTTTGTGTACTGTATGGTTAGATGAAAAACCTATTTTGTCTTGTGCTATGTTAGTTTCAAGATGCAATGGACATGCCATTGTGACACTTGAAGGAATGCAAGAACAAGCAAAAGAGTTTGCTCATTTCATGGCCAATCAAGGAGCTGAACAATGTGGATTCTGTACACCAGGATTAATTATGAATGTATTTGCCATGGAAAAAGAATTAAAAAATCCAACAGAAGATGAAATTAAAGAATACTTAGCAGGTAATTTATGTAGATGTACTGGATACATGTCACAATTACGTGCGATTAAAGCGTATTTGAATCGAGGTGAACAATCATGAAAGTAATAGGAAAACCTATTCCTAAAAAAGATGCGATGTCCGTATTAACAGGAAAACCAGTATACTGTGATGATTTAGCACCTAAAAATTGTTTAATTGGGCTTTGTCAAGCAAACTGTGTAAGTAGTTTTTAAAATTTCTTGACAGTCTAGAAACAAATGATTTCAGAATGCCTGATTTCTAAGGCTAGTGTTTAACAGAATATGTCATCGACAAAAGGGACAAGGACGCGAAGCGCTC
>JAQYFP010000117.1 GCA_028723085.1 Erysipelotrichaceae bacterium
GCCTAATAATTCAGCAAAATCTTTTGGTTTATAATTTGTGATGTTTGATGTGTTCATACAAATACCTCCATGAGTATATTTAAACACTTTTAATAACGTTTAGAAATATTTTTAATTACTTAAAAAACCTCCTAAATAATATCAAAATGCTTTAAAGCATGATAAATTCCATCATCTTTAACATCTAAAGTCACATAGTCACTAACTTGTTTAACTTCATCTTTGGCATTTCCCATGGCAATTCCAATACCTGTATACATAATCATAGAAGCATCGTTTCCACCATCACCAAAAGACATTGATTCATCGATAGAAAAGCCATAGTAATCGAGTACATGTTGAATACCAATTTCTTTACCACCATGTAAAGGAATAATATCACATGCTTTATCCCACCACCTTGTGATTTGTAAAGAATGACAATTATGAAGTAATTGTTTATCTAAAGAAGAATCAGTAGATACCATCATTTGAAAAACAGGCTCTTTAATTGTTTCATCAAAGTTTTGATCTACTTCTAAATTTTGAGAAGCAAATGTGAAATAATAATCCAATAAGTCTTCATAATAATTCGAACAAAGTTTGTGTTTTGTTGCGATAGCTAATGGTTTATTTAACTTGTCACAGTTTTGTTTAACTTGTAGAACTTCACAAGGATTTAAAGAATTTTCATAAATAACTTGTGATTGATTGTAACAATATTGACCATTGAAAGAAACAACACCATCAAATTCAATATCAAATTCAGGAATCACAAAATTAGGACGTCCTGTAGCTAAAAAAATCTTTATTCCTTTTTGACGGCATGCCAATAAAGCTTCTTTGGTCTTGGTTGATAATTTAGTTGTTCCTAATTGTACAAGAGTACCATCAATATCAAAAAATATAATTTTTACCATGTATCCTCCGTTATTTGATTTAATAAATCAATTATATCTTTTTTTTTAGAGTTGGTGTAAAGTAATTACATGACAACATTAAAAAAATTTATAAATTACTACAAACCCTATAAAACAATTTTTATTTTAGATTTAATCTGTGCTTGTTTAATTTCCATCATTGATTTATTGTTTCCTCTAATTTTAAATTATTGCACAAATACTTTATTTATTGATAAACAAAATATTTTATCTATTTTACCTTATTTAGCGCTTTTCTTACTTATTTTGTATACAATACGAGCTCTTAGTAAATATTTTGTTTCTTCACAAGGACATATTATGGGAGCTAAGATGGAAAGAGATATGCGAAATGATTTATTTGATCAATACCAAAAACTTTCTTTTCGTTATTATGATGAAAATAATACTGGGGTTATGATGTCAAGAATCACAACGGATTTATTTGATATCAGTGAGTTTGCTCATCATGGACCCGAAAATTTATTTATTTCTTTTTTGAAAATTAGTGGATCATTTATTATATTGATGTCTATTTATTGGCCGCTTGCTCTCATTTTACTTGTGATTACCATTGCGATGGGCATTTTTTCTTATTTTAATAATAAAAAGATGCGAGCAACTTTTGATGATAATCGAAGAAAAATTGGAGAAGTCAATGCATCGGTACAAGATTCATTAAGTGGAATTCGCGTTGTACAATCATTTACAAATGAACAAGTTGAAAAAGAAAAATTTGATTACTCTAATAATTTGTTTTTAGAATCGAAAAAGAATAATTATCGTGCCATGGGAATCTTTCAATCAGGAAACAATTTCTTCCAAGGTTTATTATATGCGAGTGTTTTGATTTTTGGAGGTTATTTTGTTGCTCTAGGAAATCTAGAAGTGATTGATTTAGCTACTTTTGCCTTATACATCGGTATATTTATTTCTCCTATTGAAGTTTTAGTGGAATTAACGGAAATGTTTCAAAAAGGTATTTCAGGATTTAGACGATTTGAAGAAGTTGTTTCTTTAACACCGGAAATTAAAGATGAAAAAGATGCGAAGGAATTAAAAGATGTAAAGGGAAATATAGATTTTAATCATGTTTATTTTCAATATAATCAAGATGAAACACTTTTACAAGATGTTTCTTTATCGATTAAAGCGGGAACAAAAGTAGCTTTAGTTGGTCCTTCTGGTTCAGGAAAAACAACAATTTGTTCATTGATTCCACGTTTCTACGATGTAGATCAAGGTGAAATATTAATTGATGGACAAAATATTCGCTCACTTCAATTAAAGTCACTACGTCAAAATATTGGGATCGTTCAACAAGATGTTTATTTGTTTTCGGGAACAATTGCTCAAAATATATCGTATGGAAAAGAAAATGCTTCTTTTGAAGAAATTGTTGAGGCAAGTAAAAAAGCAAATATCCATGATTTTATTCAGTCTTTACCAGATGGATATGATACATTTGTTGGTCAAAGAGGGGCTCGTCTTTCAGGTGGGCAAAAACAACGCATTGCGATTGCACGCGTATTTTTAAAGAATCCTAAAATTTTAATTTTAGATGAGGCAACAAGCGCTTTAGACAATGAAAGTGAACAAGTTATTCAAAATAGTTTAGATGAATTAGCTAAAAATAGAACTTGTATCACCATTGCTCATCGTTTATCCACTATTAAAAATGCCGATGAAATTCTTGTTGTGGATTCCCAGGGAATTAAAGAAAAGGGAACACATGAAGAGTTAATGAAAATAAATGGTTTATATGCGAAATATTATCAACTTCAATTTGAAAAACGAAGTTAGATTGTATATAATCGCTATGGTAGTTCAAATAGATCTATTGACTATTATGAATAAATTACCAAATTAGAATTTACATCGTATTCATTTTGAAACGAAAGTAGGAGGGTAAAAAAATGAACAAGAGAAATTCAAGTGTAAAGTTTATGACACAGTTATCGCTTTTGATTGCGGTAGAAATTGTCATGAAATTGATTGGACTTGGAATGGTACCCATTGGACCGCTAAAAATGTCTTTTCTAACAGTTCCAGTAGCGATTGGAGCAGTTGTTTTAGGACCAAGTACGGGAGCAATTTTAGGGTTTGTGTTTGGAATCATTAGTTTCTATGATGCTTTATCAGGAGCAAGTGTTATGACATCAACATTCTTATCAATTTCACCAGTCCACACATTTATTTTATGTGTTGTGACAAGAACGATTATGGGATGGTTAGTTGGAATGATTGCTCAAGGTTTAAAAAAAGGCATGAAGGGAAATGCACGATATTTTATTGCTAGTTTCTTTGCGCCATTTTTAAATACGGTATTTTTTATGGGATATATTTGCATCGCCTTCTATAATACCGATTATGTACAAGCTTTATGTTCTTCACTTGGAGCAACCAATCCTTTAATGTTTGTTGTTTTATTAGTTGGATTACAAGGATTGATTGAAGTTTTAGCTTGTACAATTGTTGGAGGAGCTTGTAGTAAAGGAATTGATGTTGTTGTGAATAAATAAACTTAAGGGGACTTATTCTCCTTTTTTTCATTGAAGAATAATATAAATAATGTTAAAATTTAATGGATGAAAGCGTTACAACGCTTTGCTTAGGAGGAATTATTCATGTTAAAAGGTATCGCGGCAAGTGCTGGTGTGTCTGTAGCAAAAGTATATAAATTGGAAACACCACAAGTTGTCATCGAAAAAAAGACAATTGAAGATGCTGATAGTGAAGTTGCAAAATTCGAAGCAGCTTTAGAGCAAACTAAAAAGGATATTGAAGGAGTTAAAGAACGTGCAGCTAAACGTTTAAGTGAAGAAGAATTAGCTGTATTTGACGCTCACTTAATGATGGCTGGGGATCCAGATTTACATGATCAAGTAGTAGCTGCTATCAATAATGATAAAGTAAATGCAGAATATGCTGTAGATAACTATGCAAATATGGCATGTGCAATGTTTGAAACATTAGGTGAATACTTTAAAGAAAGAATTGCCGATGTTAAAGACGTTACATTCCGTCTAAAATGTAACTTATTAGGTGTTGTTATTCCTGATTTAACTTCTATTTCAGAAGATTCAGTTATCGTTGCACACGATTTAACTCCATCTGATACTGCACAATTAAATGAATACGTTAAAGGTTTCGCTACTGAAATTGGTGGTAAAACTTCTCACTCTGCAATCATGGCTAACTCATTAGAAATTCCTGCCGTTGTAGGTTGTGCTGGAGTATTAGATGCATGTAATACAGGAGATATCATTGCCTTAGATGCATTAGATGGTGAAGTTGTTATTAATCCAGATGAAGAAACGGTAGCAAAATATCAAGCTAAAGCAGCAAAATACTTAAAAGAAAAAGAAGAATTAAAAGTATTGAAAAATGAAGCTAGTATCACTAGTGATGGACACCAAGTTGAATTAGCTGGAAATATCGGTGGATATGCTGATGTTGAAGGTGTGTTAAAAAATGGTGGAGAAGGTGTAGGGTTATTCCGTACTGAATTCTTATACATGGGTTCAAAAGATTGGCCAACTGAAGAAGAACAATTCCAAGCTTACAAACAAGTATTAGAAGGAATGCAAGGTAAAAAAGTTGTTGTTCGTACATTAGATATCGGTGGAGACAAACACTTAGATTACTATGATTTCCCTGAAGAAATGAACCCATTCTTAGGATACCGTGCTATTCGTTTATGCTTAGACCAAACAAATATTTTCCGTACACAATTACGTGCTTTATGTCGTGCTTCTGTTTATGGTAAATTATGCATCATGTTCCCAATGATTGCCACTGTTCAAGAATTCAAAGATGCTAAAGCTATTTTTGAAGATGTTAAGGCTGAATTAATTGCTGAAGGTGTTGCTGTTAGCGATGATATCCAAGTTGGTATGATGGTTGAAATTCCAGCTGCTGCTGTATTAGCTGATCAATTTGCTAAATATGCAGATTTCTTCTCAATTGGTACAAACGACTTAATCCAATATTCAATGGCTGCTGACCGTATGTCACAAAAAGTATCTTACTTATATCAACCATTTAACCCAAGTATCCTTCGTCTTGTTAAGATGACAATTGACGGAGCTCATAAACATGGTAAATGGGTTGGAATGTGTGGAGCTATGGCTGGAGAACCAAAAGCTGTTCCAATTTTATTAGGATTAGGATTAGATGAATTCTCTATGAGTGCTACACAAATCTTAAATGCTCGTAAACAAGTTAAATCAATTACTTTTGAAAATGCACAAAAATTAGCTGCAGAATGTGTCACAAAAGACACTGCAGATGAAGTATTACAAACAGTAACTGCTTACATGGGTGAATAATCTGAAGGACTCGCATGAGTCCTTTTTTTTGAAAGGTGGTTTGTTATGGAATTAAGTGTTAAAAGAAAATTTAATGGGGATTTTAATGAACTTCCTACAGGTACTCTCAAAAAACATCCAAAAAGTAAAAAATTAACACAAGAAGATGATTTCAATAAACAAGGATTTAAAGTTGATGCGATTGCTTTGGTCTTGTTGGTTTTTTTATATGCGCTTATGTGTTTAAGAATTAAAGCATTAGCTGAATTTATTAATATTGGAACAATCTTATCTTTAGTTTTTTTGATTGTACATGAATTCTGTCATTCGCTTGTATTTTATGGAAAAGTGAATATGTATCTTGGTATGGGATTGATTTTTGTTAGAGGAAATGAAGAAATGAATCGTAATCGGTACATTTTTATGAATTTATTCCCGAATATTTTATTAGGACTTATTCCATATTTAATTTTTATGAGTAATCCTTCTCATGTGATTTTGGGGACTTTCGGTTTATTTTCACTTGTCTTAGGAATCGATGATTACTTAAATGTTTATCATGCTTTAAAGCTTCCTAAAAAAGCTAAAATCTTTATGGATAAACAATATACGTATTGGTATGAATGATATGGAATATTTAGATGTTGTTGATGAACTAGGAAATCCTACAGGTCAAATTGTAGAACGTACAATTGCTCATGAAAAAGGGATTCGCCATCGTACCAGTCATGTATGGATCATCCGTAAAAAAGAAAAACTTGAAATTTTGTTGCAGTTACGCAGTAAAGAAAAAGATTCATTTCCTTCTTGTTTTGACATTTCCACAGCTGGTCATATTCCAGCAGGTTGTTCTTATGTTGAAAGTGCTATTCGTGAGGCAAAAGAAGAACTTGGTATTGAAATAGATGAAAAGAAATTGATTTATTGTGGCAAACAAAATAGAGAATTTAAAGGTGAATTTCATGGGAATGTATTTCATGATGTACAGATTTCCAATGTGTATTGTTATTATTTAGATCAAGATCAATTTACAGTTCAAAAAGAAGAAATTGAAAAAGTTGTGTGGATGTCTTTTGATGATTGCGTGAATGGAGTAAAGCATAATTTATTTAATAATTGTATTTTTATGGATGAATTAGAATTAATTGAAAATACATTAAAGCAAATTTCGCTTGAAAATTATTTGTAGTTTGATAAACTATTAATACATGCAATGAATAGAAGGAGTAATCTTTTTGAGATTGTAGAGAGCTTCTGGTTGGTGAAAAGAAGTATTAAGGAAAGATGAAGGTAGTCTAGGAGCATATTTTCTGAACTTAAGTAAGAAAATACGCACACACAGCGTTATGTGAATGAAGTATAAAATTAGGTGGTACCACGTCAAGCACGTCCTTTTGTGATGTGCTTTTTTATTTTTTAGAAAGGATGGAAGAGTATGACGATGGATGCAAAGTATGATCATTTAAAAGTTGAAGATGGTATATACAAAACATGGATTGAAAAAGGATATTTTACAGCAGGTGATTTAACAAAAAAACCTTATTGTATCGTAATTCCTCCTCCAAATGTTACAGGAAAATTACATTTAGGACATGCTTGGGACACAGCTTTACAAGATATTTTATGCCGTTACAAACGATTACAAGGATATGATGTTTGTTGGGTAGCTGGTATGGACCATGCCGGTATCGCAACACAAGCAAAAGTTGATGCCCGTCTTCAAGAAGAAGGTATTTCTCGATATGATATTGGGCGTGAAAAGTTCTTAGATCGTGCCTGGGATTGGAAAGAAGAATATGCTGCAACAATTCGTAGTCAATGGGCTAAATTAGGTTTATCGCTTGATTATTCTCGTGAACGATTTACTTTAGATGAAGGATTATCAAAAGCGGTTCGTAAAGTATTTGTTGATTTATATAATGATGGATTAATTTATCAAGGGGAAAGAATTATTAACTGGGACCCTCAATTAAAAACCGCATTATCAAATATTGAAGTAGAACACAAAGAAATTATGGGTCACATGTACTATTTCAAATATAAAATTGTTGAAAATGGACAAGAATTAGTTATCGCAACAACACGTCCTGAAACAATGTTTGCGGACCAAGCTATTTTTGTTCACCCTGATGATGAACGATATAAAGACATTGTGGGAATGCATGCGATTAACCCTGCTAATGGGGAAGAACTACCTATTATGGCAGATGACTATATCGATATGAGCTTTGGTACAGCTGTCATGAAATGTACACCAGCTCATGACCCTAATGACTTTGCCTTAGCAAAAAAATACAACTTAAAAATGCCAGTATGTATGAACCCAGATGGAACAATGAATGAAATGTGTGGTAAATACGCAGGTATGGATCGTTTTGAATGCCGTGATGCATTAGTAAATGATTTTAAAGAAGCAGGTGTAGTGGATCATATTGAAGAACACATGCACCAAGTAGGACACTCACAAAGATCGGGTGTTATTGTTGAACCTTACTTATCAAAACAATGGTTTGTTCGTATGAAACCTTTAGCTGAAGAAGTATTGGCAAATCAACAAATTGAAGATCAAAAAATTAATTTTATCCCAAATCGTTTTGAAAAGACATTTACACAATGGCTAGAAAACATTGAAGACTGGTGTATTTCTCGTCAATTGTGGTGGGGACATCGAATTCCAGCTTGGACAAACAATGAAACGGGAGAATTATATGTAGGAATGGAAGATCCAAAAGATCCAGAAAACTGGACACAAGATGAAGATGTTCTTGATACATGGTTCTCATCTGGATTATGGCCTTTCTCAACATTAGGATGGCCTGATGATACTCAAGATTTAGAACGTTATTTCCCTAATGATGCATTAGTTACTGGATATGATATTATTTTCTTCTGGGTTGCACGTATGGCATTCCAAACACGTTATGCGATGAATAATCGTCCATTTAAAGATGTATTAATTCATGGATTGGTTCGTGATTCACAAGGAAGAAAAATGTCAAAATCACTTGGAAATGGAATCGATCCAATGGATGTAATCCAAGAAAAAGGTGCCGATGCTCTTCGTTGGTTCTTGACAACTAATTCGTCTCCAGGAATGGATTTACGTTATGATGAAACAAAAGTAGATGCAGCTTGGAACTTTATCAATAAAATCTGGAATGCAGCTCGTTATGTAGAAATGCAAATTGGTCAAGAAAATCCTGAACTAGATCTTAATAAAATTAATTGTTCTGACAAATGGATTTTAAATCGTATGAATGAAACAATTAAGAGCGTAGAAGAAAACATGGAAAAATATGAATTCGGAATCGCTGGAAATGAATTATATAGTTTCGTTTGGAATGATTTCTGTTCTTGGTACATTGAATTATCAAAGGCAACTTTATATTCAGAAGATAAAGAAGCAGTTGAAACAACAAAAGCTGTTCTTTATACAGTATTAAAGAATATCTTAATTTTATTATCACCATTCATGCCTTTTGTCACAGAAGAAATTTATATGTCACTAGCACATGATAAAGATAGTATTAACTTAGAAACTTGGCCAAAAGCAGTTGAATTCACATATACTGAAGAAGAAAAATATCAAATGCAATTATGTATCGGTTCTATTCAAACAACACGTGAAATCAAAGTTGATTATGGTATGAAACCAAGTGAAGACTTAGAAATTTGTCTTTCTCAACCAGTTTCTGATGAAATCAAAGCCATTATCAAGAAAATGTGTCATGGAATTGTTATCGGTGAAATCAATTCAGAGGATGTATTATCTCGTACCGTAGAAAATTGTGTTTTAACAGTGGCAATGGATAAATTAATTGATTTAGAAGAAGAAAAAGGTAAATTAGAAAAAGAAATTGCTCGTCTTGAATCAGAAATCAAACGATGCAATGGAATGTTAAATAATCCTAAATTCGTTTCTAAAGCTCCTGAAGCCAAAGTAAATGCAGAAAAAGAAAAATTAGCGGATTACTCTAATAAATTAGAAATCTGTAAAGCACAATATGCTGATATCTTAAAAAAGATGAATTAATTGAAAATGCCATCTACAAATAGTGTAGATGGTATTTTTATGTACAAAAAAAGCAGGAAATCCTGCTTTCTATTCTGTGTGCCGGGCATGGCATTAATTCAGTTGGAGATAAACCAACCACAGGTATTTACCGCCAAGTGTAGTGAACCACAAGTCGAAAACAGTAATGTTGGGATGAAGGAAGTGGTGTAGCGATTCTTTCGAGCGTACGAACATAAACTTGATACAAGGCTAAATGGTGGATAAGATTGCAGATCAAATCGAAGTCCAAAAGGTAAACGTAAAACCAAGACAGTAAATCAAGACGTTGTGAAAGAAATAGGATTAGTGAATTACCCCGGGAGGTCCCTTGGACGATGAATTCCAATAAACTTTAAAATCAGTGATGGTACCATCGGTCGAAAAAGGTTAACTAAGGGAAGTCAGCTGAGGTCGTAGTAGGCATATCGTCACATGCCAAAGGACCTAATGTTTATATGGTGTTACTCACCATAAAGCAATGTATAGACAGTTCGAAATCGAAGATAGTTCTGTAATTAGAAATCGTAATTCTATGGGAACGAAGGTAGAGGGAATGGTTCTATACACATCTACAAAATGGAAAGGAGAACAGCAACATGAAATTAATTGAAGTGATACTTAGTGATGAAAATTTAGATGAGGCTATCAAACAAGTAAAGAGAAACAAAGGAGTACCTGGTGTCGATAAGATGACAGTGTATGAAGTTGAGGAATATTTTCTAAAGAATAAAGAAAACATCAAACAATTAATACTTGAGAAGAAGTATAGGCCTCAACCAGTAAAAAGAGTATATATACCTAAATCTAACGGAAAGAAAAGACCACTTGGAATTCCAACAGTAATTGATAGAGTTATTCAACAAGCCATTGCGCAAGTGTTATCAAGAATTTATGATAATAAATTCAGTGATAATAGTTTTGGATTCCGTCCAAATAGAAGTGCACATGATGCGATGATGAGAACTCTAGATTATCTAAATGAAGGATATGAATGGGTCATCGATTTAGATATAGAAGCATACTTTGATACGGTCAATCACGACAAATTAATTTCAATTCTTAGAGAGACAGTAAAAGACTCTACAACATTACACCTTATAAGAAAATTCTTACAAGCAGGAATTATGGAAAAAGGTTTAGTTAAATCATCTACCATAGGAATGCCACAAGGAGGTCCATTATCTCCAATACTATCAAATATATATCTAGATAAGTTTGATAAGGAATTGGAAGAGAGAGGACTTCACTTTGTAAGATATGCGGATGATAGTAATATTTTCGTTAAAAGTGAGATGAGTGCAAATAGAGTCATGAAGTCAGTCACATCATGGCTAGAAAGAAAGTTATTTCTTAAAGTTAGTGCTACAAAAACAAAAGTGGTAAGACCAATGAATAGTAACTTTCTAGGATTTACTTATTTTAAGATGGGTCCTAAATGGGAATGTAGACCTAACAACAAAAGTAAGATGAACCTATACGACAAATGTCGCAAAGAACTAGTAAGAAGGATATGTGTAGCACGTTCTAATGTAGCTACCTTTACTAGAATCAACCAAATCGTCAAAGGGTGGATTAATTACTTTCGCATAGGAAGAATGAAAATATTCATTGATGAATTTGGACAATGGTTACGACACAAAATACGAGTTATCATTATTAAACAATGGAAGAGACCACTAAAGATTTATAAGAGTCTGGAACAATTAAACAAGAAACTTCCTTACAAATTTAGTAATGAACAATTATTCACGGTAGCTAATTCTAGATTAGGTTGGTATAGAAAAGCATATCATCGTACTGTCAATTTCTTACTTAATGCGGACGTTTTAGCCATGAGAAAAGGGAACCGACCAGGACTGGTCAATCCCCTAAGTTACTATCTAAGATAGTTGTACTTAACATATAAATGTAGCGCCGTATACGAGGACCGTACGTACGGTGCAATGAGAGGGGCGAAAATAGTTTATTTTCCCTCTACTCTATT
>JAQYFP010000118.1 GCA_028723085.1 Erysipelotrichaceae bacterium
GAAATAAAATTCAAATAGTAACTACTTCCAATAAAACAAAATCCATAAAAATGTTCTACAACATTCTTTTTCAAGCGAAAGAAAAAGGACTTCCATAAAGGAAATCCTTGATTCTTGAAACAATTTTCTGATTAACGTTTACTGAATTGAGGAGCTCTACGAGCAGCTTTAAGTCCGTATTTTTTACGTTCTTTCATACGAGGATCACGTGTAACGAATCCTGCTGCTTTTAATACTGGACGGTAATCAGCACTTGCTTCCATTAAAGCACGAGTGATTCCGTGACGCATAGCACCAGCTTGTCCTGTGTATCCACCACCGTGTACATTAATTAATACATCAAATTGATCTAATGTATTTGTTAATTCTAATGGTGATTTAACAACCATACGTAAAGTTTCTAATGGAAGATATTCTTCCAAAGAACGACCGTTGACTTCAATGTTACCAGTTCCTGGTCTTAAGAATACACGAGCAACAGAAGATTTACGGCGTCCTGTTCCTAAATATTGAACCATTTCTTTTTTAGCCATTTTCTATTCCCCCTATTATCCTTTCACCTTTAATTCAACTGGTTTTTGAGCAGCATGTGGATGTTCACTACCAGTGTATACATAAACATGTCCACGTTGTACATCACCTAAACGGTTGTGTGGTAACATACCTTTGATTGCTCTTTCTACCCATTCAACTGGATATTTTTCTTTCATAGTTTTTGCACTACGTACGCGCATTCCACCATAATATCCTGAATGATTGTAGTATTTTTCAGTTTCTAATTTGTTTCCAGTCATTTCGACCTTGTCAGCATTGATCACAATTACATAATCACCACAGTCAACATTTGGTGTATATGTAGGTTTGTGTTTTCCTCTTAATACATGAGCAGCAACTGTAGCCAAACGTCCTAAAGTTTGTCCTTCACCATCAATTACATACCATGTACGTTCTACTTCGGCAGGTTTTGCCATTGTTGTTTGACGCATTTTCTTATTTCCTCCTTGATTTGAGCGTTTACCGGGGCTCAAAAGGCCAGAGTTTAGCCATCTAATATGATATTCAAACCGAGATTAAAAGTCAATATAAATTATGCAAAAAAACAAGTAAATTTTATTTACTTGTTCCTTAATTTTTTATAATCAATTTTTTCGATTTTATCCACGATTTCCACATCATATTTTGATAAATTATACAGTGCTAATTCATATAAATCTGGATTCAAATCCTTTGTTTGATGAGCATCCATACCAATAATTGCTTTGTTGTGATAATACGAAGCAATTTGCCAAAAACGATGATTTGGATATGCTTCTTGATTGGTTCTCATATTGTTTTGCAGACCAAGAACATTATATTCCAATGGAATATCTAATTCTTTCGCTTTTTGACAAATGCGATGAAACCCCCATTCAATTTCTTCATCCCAATCATGTGCTCGCATAATCAATTCTGGATGCGCTAAATACGCATACATTCCCGTTTCCAAGCCATTAATACAATCATCAAAATAATTTTGAAGTCTGTTTTTAGGTGCAGAACCATAGTAACAACCATATTCATCAGATTTATAATAATGATTACCTAAAATAAGATAATCAATATCTTCTTCAATACAAAAATCAAGCATCCAATCCATATACTTAGGAAAATACTCTGCTTCCATACCTAAATCAATTTGAATATACTTTTTATATTTTTCTTTTAAACTCAATATACTATTTTTATAATCACTAAATTCATCTAGCGTCATACGAATACGAGGAGTAAAATTCGTATCATATTTCCAACAAGCATGATCCGAAAAACCTAATTCCTTGTATCCACTTTCAATTGCTTCCACAACAAAATCTTCATCTTGTCCCGTAGCATGATGACACCTTGAAGTATGTGTATGAAAATTTCTTTTAGTCATATTTCACTTCCATTAAATATAATCCATGTGGTTGTGCATTATAACGACATGCGTTCTTATCTTTCGCATCGAGCATTTTTTTCACATCATATGGAGTAATTTGATTTCTTCCCACAGCAATTAAAGTTCCTGTCATCATACGAACTTGATAGCGTAAAAAACCATTTCCCTCAAAAATAAAACGAACTTCTTTTTCTGATTCAATAATATCAATTCGAAATACATTCTTTACTCTTGGTTTTCTTGGATCAATTTTTGATGAACAAAAACTAGTAAAATCATGTTCTCCCACTAAATATTGACACGCCTCTTTCATTTTTTCTACATCAAGTCTAGAAAATAACTTTTGGGCATAACGATAAATAAAAGGATTATCACAATCATACGTACAAATAAAATCATAACGCTTCGATTTTGCACTAAATCGCGCATGAAAATCATCGTCTACTTCTTCTACTTTGATAATGCGAATATCATCTGGCAACAATGTATTTAATGCATTTTGAACATTTGCAGGTGGCATATATACAACCGGTTGGAAATGAAACACTTGTCCTTTTGCGTGTACCTTAGCATCGGTTCTTCCACTTGAAACAATTTCAATTGGTTGTTTATGAATACGCGTTAGACACTTTTCAATTACTTCTTGAATTCCTAATGCATTGTCTTGTTTTTGCCAACCAGCATAGTTATATCCATCATAGGCCACTGTTACTTTTAACATCATAGTATATAAGCAATCGCAATATTCACAATTAATAATAAACAAGAACTAAACAAACCCACAAAATCCATTGTGGAAAACTTTAAAACTTTATAACGAGTTCTTGTCGCATTCGGATTGTATCCACGTGCTTCCATAGCATTTGCCAATTGATCTGCACGATCAAAAGCCGAAATAAACAATGGAACAATCAAAGATAAAATAGCCATTAATTTTTCTTTTAATGAACCATTATCTAAATCCACTCCACGACTAGCTTGAGCATTCATGATTCGTTGTGTTTCCTCAATTAAAGTAGGAATAAAACGAAGCGCAATACTAATCATCATCGCAATAACATGACTAGGAAATTTGATTTTTTCTAATGGTTTTAATAACTTTTCAATTCCTAGTGTTAAATCCAATGGCTTTGTGGTTGAAGTTAAGATTGTTGTGATCATAATCATAAACAATAAACGAACCACAATATATAGTGTTTGATAAACAGCATCTGAATAAATAGAAAACCATCCTAGTTTAATCCAAGGCACTCCTGTTTTAATGACAAAAACATTAATCACAAACAAGAAAACCATCATAAACATCATTGGTTTCATAGAACGAAGTACATATTTTACATTTAATTTCGATAATTTTAATATTACGAAAATGAATAAACCAATTAAAATATATCCCATAATTCCAGAAGGAATAAAAATGGAAATCATTAACAATAACATAATAATGATTTTAGAACGAGGATCCATCTTATGGATAACAGAATCCATAGGAACATAACTACCCAATGTAAAATTACCCATGTGATTTCACCTGCCCTTTAATACACTTTAACAGTGATTCTTCATCTAAAATATCATTAGGAATATTAAATCCCTTTTCATTTAACATTAATTTTAAACGAATTATACTAGGTGGATTGATTCCAATATTTAATAACCAATCTGGATTTTGGAAAAACTCTTTAACATCCGCTTCATGAGCAACGTTTCCATGGTCCATAACAATAACATGGTCACAATATTTCATGACATGTTCCATATCATGGGTAACTAAGATAACAGTTTTATGAGCTTGTCGATTTAAATTCATAAATAAAGTCATCATTTCTTTTGATCCTTGTGGATCTAATCCAGCTGTTGGTTCATCTAAAACCAATACTTTAGGATTTAAAACAAGAATTCCGGCAATCGCAACTCTTCGTTTTTGTCCTCCACTTAATTCAAAAGGAGAACGCTCTAAATACGACTCATCTAATCCAACGACCGGTAATATTTTACGAACTAATTCACTTGCCTCTTGTTCAGTTGCTCCAAAGTTTTTAGGCCCAAAGGCAATGTCTTTTTCAATTGTTTCTTCAAATAATTGATATTCCGGAAACTGGAATACTAAACCTACTTCTTTACGAAGTTGTTTAACATCCTTAATTTTCAATAAAGGCTGAATATGAAAACCACATACTTCTAATTCCCCTGCTGTAGGAAGAAGAAGCCCATTTAAATGTTGAACCAATGTTGATTTTCCAGAACCCGTTTGACCAATAATAGCTGTTACCTTACCTTCTGGAATCGTTAAATTAACGCCTTTTAATGCTGCTTGAGGATAAGGTGTTTCTTTATTGTATATGTGTTCTAAATTGTGGATTTCAATTGACATAATTGATTCACCACCTCTTCTAATGTACAAACACACTCATTTGTGATATGTTCTTTTGTTAATTTCTTTGAGAATTCCAAAGCAAAAGGAATATCCAATTTCATTTGTTTAAGTAATTTTTCTTGTTTAAAAATTTCCATAGGTGTTCCTTCTAAAACAACATTACCTTCATTTAAAACCACAACATGTTCACTTTGTGCGACTTCTTCCATGTCATGGGTAATCGATAAAATCGTAACTTGTTTTTCTTTATGTAACTCCCTGATTTGTTTATTAATACTTGCCTTTCCTTGAGGGTCTAGCATACTAGTCGATTCATCAAAAATAATAATATCGGGTTCCATTGCCAAAATCCCAGCAATCGCAACTCTTTGTTTTTGTCCACCCGATAATTTAGTGGGTTCGCTATTCAAAAAATCTTGCATTCCAACTCTTGAAGCCACATCTTCAATAATGGCTTGCATGTTTTCTTGAGGAACACAGTGATTTTCTAATCCAAATGCAATGTCATCCGCTACAGTTGAACCAATGAATTGATTATCTGGATTTTGAAACACAATGCCAATATGCGAACGTACATCATATACGCTTTCTTCATTTAATTCTTTTCCCATTACATGGATTTCGCCACTTTTAGCGCCTAAAAGACCAATGATCAACTTTGCGATGGTTGATTTTCCTGAACCATTTTGTCCTACAATAGTTGTGTAGCTTCCCTTAGGAATTGATAAAGATATATTTTTGATTACATCTTTTTGTCCATCGTAAGAAAAAGATAAATTTTTAATTTCAATAGCGTTCATGTATTTATCACTTCCTTTTCGCTAAATCATTATAACAAAAAATAAATTTATTAAAAGAAAAAAGACGTCATTTCAAATGACATCCTTTATATTGCGCATTCACTTGTTGACAAAGCCCATTTAGATTTTCATATAAACTTTGTTTTGATACATCATTTACTTCATCATTAAACAATACTTCAACACTGAAATTAGTCGCATCAATATTGCTAGACAATCCCTTTTCTGATAAAAGATCTTGGAATACCATAGCTTTTTCCTTTGATTCCAAACCAAATTCAAATGTCACCGGACTTGCGCTTAATGAATCAATGTCTTCTTTTAATGAAGAAGGAGAATCAATATGAATTTTTATTGCTTCTGATTCATCAGGAAGTAAAAATTCATCGAGTTCTTGTTCCTTTTTCTTATCATAAAAACGCTTTGTCACAACTGTAGCAGCCGCAAACCCTACAACAGCCGCCAATCCAGCTCTTTTTAACCCTTTCATTATTTCCTCCTTGTAACGGCAATTCCATCACCAATTGAATAAAATTCCGTTTCAAAATCATCTAGAGTTTCTAAATAATCATGATACTTTTGAATTTTCATTACCAATTGACGAGTATTACGATTATGGGTATTTTCAGGATGTTTTACCAATCCATGAAATTCCATATTATCTGTAATTATTATACCATTGTTTGAAAGGATAGGAGAATATTTGTCAAAAAAACGTGTATATTGTGCCTTAGCTGCATCAATAAAAATACAATCAAATTTTCCTTCCGGATTTTCAATTTCCAAGGCATCTCCTTCAATTAAAGTTATCTTATCTTGTACACCCGATTTAGAAATATTAATCTTAGCTTGTTCAATCATATCTGGATTACGTTCAACCGTTACAACGCGCATATCCTCAAATTCACTTGCGACTAAAATAGAAGTCTTTCCAATGGCTGTTCCTAACTCTAAAAAAGAATGACAATTATATTCTTTTAATTTAGAAAGTAAAAAAGCTTGTCCATCGTCTAACATTACGGGAACACTATGGTCACAAGCATAATTTTTCATTTCATCTTGTAAAGACATATTTTCCTCCTTAAAAAAAGTGAAGTAGAGAAATCTACTTCACAAATTCAACAATTGCCATTGGAGCTGCATCTCCACGACGAATACGTGTTTTAACAACTCTAGTGTATCCACCATTACGGTCTGCATAAGATGGAGCAATTTCATTAAATA
>JAQYFP010000119.1 GCA_028723085.1 Erysipelotrichaceae bacterium
GATTGCATGTGCCAATAAACTACTGCGAATAATTTATAGCATGTGCAAAAATGGTACTGTGTACCAACAAAAATAAAACATAGGTATTATAAACCATACAACACCTGAAAAAAAGACCTATTTTTCAGGATTTTTGTCGTGCGCAAAAATGAAGCCTCAATTTCTTAAAAATTAGCTTGATTTATATTATCTAATTTTTATAAAAAAAGACTGTCAACAAAGTCAACAGTCTAGTTATCATTTATTAAAACAATTATTTAGTTTTTTCAATGATTTCGATGAAGCTATCTTCTTTTAATGAAGCCCCACCAATTAAAGCACCATCGATGTCTGGACAAGCCATGTATTCAACGATGTTTCCAGGTTTAACAGATCCACCATATTGAACACGTACATTTTCAGCTGCTTCATCACCATACATTACACGAACTTGGTCACGAACGATTGCACAGCATTTTTGAGCATCATCTTTAGTTGCTGATTTACCAGTACCGATAGCCCAGATTGGTTCATAAGCAATTACCATGTTTCCAACGCATTTTGGACATAAGTCAGCGATTGATCCAGTTAATTGTTCACGGATAACTTTTTCAGTTTCTCCAGCATCGTATTGAGCTTCTGTTTCACCGATACATAAGATTGGAGTGATTCCAGCTTCGATTAAACGTTTAGCTTTTTTGTTTACTGTTTCATCAGTGTCACCGAACATTTGACGTCTTTCAGAGTGACCGATAATGCAGTATTTTAATCCAATTTCTTCTAACATTGGAACAGAAACTTCACCAGTGTAAGCTCCTGAATCTACCCAGTGGCAGTTTTCAGCTGCAACGATTAAGTTTTTAGCGTTATCTACAGCTGTTCTTAAATCAGTGAATGGACATCCGATACCGAATGTAGCATTTTCACTTGCAGCAACTGCATCTACTTTTTCGAAGAATGCTTTAGTTTCTGAATTGTTTTTATTCATTTTCCAGTTTCCAACAATAATAGGTTTTCTTGCCATGTTCTTTCTCCTTATTTTTCGTTGATGATTGCGATACCAGGTAATACTTTACCTTCCATGTATTCTAATGAAGCTCCACCACCAGTTGAAACGTGAGAGAATTTATCTGCATATCCTAATTGTTTAGCAGCAGCAGCTGAGTCTCCACCACCGATAACAGTGATAGCATCTTCTAATTCAGAGATAGCTTTACATACTTCTTCTGTACCTTTAGCGAATGCAGGCATTTCGAATACACCCATTGGTCCATTCCATACTACCGTTTTAGCACCTTTTAAAGTTTCTTTGAATAATTCAACTGATTTAGGTCCGATATCTAATCCTAACCAACCATCAGGAATGTTGTCCATATCAGCAACGTCTACATTTGCATCTTCTGCAAATTTATCAGCGATTACTGTATCAACAGGAAGAACTAATTTGTCTCCAGCTTTTTCTAAATATTCTTTAGCTAATTCTAATTTGTCATCTTCAACTAATGAGCTACCAATTTTTCCACCCATTGCTTTAGAGAAAGTATAAGCCATACCTCCACCGATGATAACTTTATCAGCTTTCTTTAATAAGTTGTCAACAACATCGATTTTTGAAGAAACTTTAGAACCACCGATGATAGCTACAAATGGATGAGCAGGTTCATCAACAGCTTTTCCTAACATAGTTACTTCTTTTTCTACTAAGAATCCTAATCCATTTTCTTTAATGTTTGAAGGAATTCCAACAGTTGAAGCATGAGCACGGTGAACAGATCCGAATGCATCTTCTACGAATACATCACCTAAGCTAGCCCAGTATTTACCTAATTCTTCATCATTTTTGCTTTCACCTTTTTCGTAACGAGTGTTTTGAACTAAAACGATTTCTCCTTCGTTTAAGTTCGCAACCATTTCTTCTAATTCAGGTCCACGAGTTACAGGGCAGAAAGAAACTTTAGTTTCAGGTAACAATTCTTGTAAACGAACCGCAACGCATTCTAAGTTATTTTTAGCTTTGTCTTCTTCAGTTTTTACTTTACCTAAATGTGAAAATAATACAATTTTCGCATTGTTTTCAATTAAATATTTAATAGTTGGTAAAGCCATTACAATACGGTTGTCATCAGTAATTTTACCGTCTTTTCTTGGTACGTTAAAGTCACAACGTACTAAAACCTTTTTTCCAGCAACATCAAGGTCTTTAACAGTCATTTTAGCCATAATATATCCTCCTAATGTCTAAATTATGCGATTCCATTATATCACTACACAATTTGATTGACTAGTTTTTCACAAACATTTTAAATACTCATTAATTGACGAATGATTTCTTGTGCTCGCTTATAGTCTTTTCGATATTCAGCACTGTCTAAAGATACCGGTTTATTCGATACAACAGCCATTAAATCTTTAAACTGGAAACCAATTTTAACCACTACATAAAATGAATCACCTGATCCACTTGTAAAAGGATGATCATTAATAAATTGTTCTGAAACATTAATGATTTCGCATTCTTCAATATTACTTTTAGAATACATTTTACCATTTAGATAAAAACACTTATCCTCAATTAAAATCATATTTTTCCCTTTCTCCTTTTTTAATTATATTATCACCTGTTGTTTGTTTTAACAATTAATGTATCTTAAAAAAAGACCGAAAACGATCTTAAAATGGTAAATATTTTTCTGTTACAATTTCTAATACTGTAACTATCACAGCCATGCCACCTGACCATACCAAAGCTAAATCTTGTTTCATTTGAACAAACAAAGCCAGGAAAATCAAAAAGCTTATAATAAATAAAATAACGCTTTTTTTACGTTTATCCATAGTCGATGAAACTTCATTAATCATCTTTCCTATGCATAACATAATAATAAAAACGCCAACGAAAATAATGCACTTAGATACCATAAAAATCCCCCTTTATTTTATAGTCTCTTGTAATCCCCTCTTTATTATCTCATGAAAATCAAAAAGTAAAAGAACTTTTTTAAAAAAATAAACGGTCGTTATTTATGATAAGACCGACCGTTTAAAATCATGAATCCACGATAAATTTGTTCTAAAATAAGTACCCTTGTCATCAAATGCGTAAACGTTAAATCCGATAATTTCCATCTGACATTTGCTCGATTCACCAACGCTTGACTAGGTCCTAAAGACCCTGCAATCACAAAAACAATGTGACTTGATTTCATTTGCCAATTAGATAAAGACTGAGCAAAGCTTTCACTATCCATCATTTTTCCATGTAAATCTAAAAGAACCACAAAATCTGTATCTTTAATTTTACTTAAAACTCGTTGTCCTTCTTTTTCTTTAATGAGAAGAACTTCGTTTTCTCTATCCACATGATCATTGGTTTCATCTTTAAATTCCACAACATTGATTTTAGTGAACCCAGAAATACGCTTGCAGTATTCTTTTTCAAGAGCCGTTAAAGCTTTGTCTTTGTTCTTTCCAATGGCATATATTTCAATCAAATGATAGCCTCCGTAGGAAATTGTGACGTAAGAGCTCTAACTTCTTCTTTGATGCGAGCACAAGTCTGTTCATCATTTGCCTTTAACACTTCAATCATCCAGTTTGTGACTTGTTCAAATTCTTTTTCTTTAAAACCACGTGAAGTCATAGCCGCAGCTCCTAGACGAATTCCTGATGTCACAAATGGTTTTTGAGTATCATATGGAATAGTATTCTTATTACAAGTAATACCTGCTTGGTCTAATAGTTTTTCAGCTGCTTTTCCTGTCATACCAATAGAATTTAATACATCTACCATCAATAAATGATTATCACTTCCACCAGATACGACTCTGAAACCAGCTTCTTTAAATCCTTTAACCATAACTTGAACATTCTTTAATACTTGATCAATGTATTCTTTAAATTCAGGTTGACTTGCTTCATATAAACAAATTCCTTTGGCAGCAATGACATGTTCAAGTGGTCCTCCTTGCATACCTGGGAACACCTTAGAATCTAATTTTTTCGCAAATTCCTGTTTACAGAACACCATTCCCCCACGAGGTCCACGAAGTGTTTTATGGGTTGTCGTTGTTACAAAATCCGCATATGGAATAGGACTTGGATGTGCTCCTGTGGCAACTAAACCAGCAATATGAGCCATATCCACCATTAAATAACACCCAGCTTTATCGGCAATTTCACGTAATCGTTTAAAATCGATAATACGAGAATACGCACTTGCACCGGCAACAATCAATTTAGGTTTTACTTCCATAGCTTGTTGTTCCAATAAATCATAATCAATTAATTCGGTTTCTTTATTAACCATATATGGAATAAAATTATATAAAGTTCCTGAAAAATTTAATGGATGCCCATGAGTCAAATGACCCCCAGCAGCTAAATCCATTCCCAAAACTGTATCCCCTGGTTCTAGAATGGTATTATAAACAGCCATGTTGGCTTGAGAACCAGAATGAGGTTGAACATTCACATGTTCGGCTTTAAATAAATCAAGTGCTCTTTGAATCGCAAGATTTTCGGCTTCATCTACATGAACACACCCACCATAATATCGTTTGCCAGGATATCCTTCCGCATATTTATTTGTTAGCACTGAACCTTGTGCTTCTCTTACTTCACTGGAAACAAAGTTTTCCGAAGCAATCAATTCCACATTAAATTTTTGTCTTTCTTGTTCTTTTTCAATAATTGAAAACATCTGTGTATCACGCATAGTATACATCCTCCATGTGCTTATAGTATCACTTTAAAAATTCTTCATCAATTACATCTTCTGTTAAAGACATAATATATTCAATACTGACTTCATTTCCTTCAAAACCATTTAAAACGTGTTTCTTCGCTAAAGAATCTGAATATTGATCGATTTTATAACACTTAAAATGATCTCGTTCGTCCATAATATTATTTTGATTTCCTTCAAAATGAATGATAGTTGGTGTCCATTTCACATTTTCAATAGTAATGTCATCTTCTTTTTGCACAAAACCAAATTGAATCATGCCACCTACAATATTTTCACTACTCAACATTCCACCCATGAAATTTCCCAAAGAATAAACACACAACATCTTATTTCCATTTTCTCCTGTAATCCATTCAACAGGTTGAATCACATGAGGATGTGTTCCAATTACTACGTCCACACCACAATCCGCAAATAACTGTGCATAATATTTTTGATATTCATTGGGTTCAAATGTATTTTCATCTCCCCAATGACTCGAAACAATCACAACATCACTGATTTCTTTAGCACGATTCACTTCATCACGAATACTATCTTCATCTAAATACGATACATTATAGTCGTAATTAGGCACAATGCCATTGGTTCCATATGTATAAGCTAGAAAACTAAACGTAATTCCTTTTTTCTCAAAAGTAGGAATCGTATTATAAGCTTGTTCACTATCATATACCCCATCAAAGACCATATCCGTATCTCTAAACGTTTCTAATTCATTTTCAATTCCTTGTTCATATCGATCAAGAGAATGATTCGTTGCCAAATTCACTAAATTAAAACCTGTATCCTCTAAATTCTTGGCAATTTCACTTGGAGAATTAAAATTTGGATACCCCGATAAAATAAGTTCCTCGCCACCTAAAATCGTCTCCTGATTAATAAAAGCTATATCGGCTTGTTTGGCATCCTTAGAAAAGTTTTTATACATTTTAGTAAAATCATAGCCATCTTCATTTTTCGCATCATTAAAAATATTGCTGTGAATTAAATTATCGCCCACTCCCATAAACGAAACTACATTATCTTGTTTGACTTCTTCACTTACCATTTCCGTTGTGATTTCTTCTTTGACAAAGATATTTTTAATAGTCTTAATCGTAAAAGAAACAATGTTTACACAAATCACAAGAATCAAAGTACAAATAACACCAAATATAATACGATTTCGAGTACGCTTACGAAGACGTCGTTTTTTCTTCTTTTTTGCCATAAATTAATCCTTAACTTTTTCTAAGATTTCTCCCATAAAATACAATGACCCACACACTAACATATCCTCACTAGGATTATTAATTTTTTTAATTAATTCTTCTTTGGAAATGACAGGATAATGCAATGAATCTAAATCATAGGCACGATAACTATCAATGTGAACTAATGTAATAGGACAATGAAGCGTATTTAGAATATCTAACATTTCTTTAACGTCTTTATCACTTAACGCTGAAAAATAAATAGAACCCTTCCATTCCTTTACACTATTAACTAGACTTCTAATTCCATCTACGTTATGAGCTCCATCTAAAATAACTCTATAATCTCGTTTTAACTGTGTGAAACGCCCTAACCAATTAAATTCATCGATTGTTTTTTGAATTACTTCTGGTTTTAATTCCACTCCAAGAGCAAACAAACACTCCAATGCCAAAGCTAAATTATCAACTTGATAATAAGGCAAATTCATATAATATGTATGTTCATTCCATTCAAAAGAAATCTTGTTTCCATCTTGTTGATATGGAAGCGAAACAAAACCAAGCATTGGCATTATAATGGAGGCCACTTGTTCCATAACCCTTTGACAATTTTCTTTCTTTTCCGTTGTCAAAGCCAATACACCTGGTTTAAAAATACCACTTTTTTCATACGCAATTTGTTCAATACAATCGCCTAAGTATTGTTGATGGTCCATACCCACATTCGTAATCAAAGTTGCACTATAATCCAAAGCCGTTGTCGCATCCAATCGTCCTCCCATACCGACTTCCATAATCATTACATCAACTTCTTGTTCTAAAAAATACGCTAAGGCCATCCACAAATCCATTTCAAACATGGTCATTTGTTTCTCATTAAACAAAGGTTCATATTGATCATAAATACGTTCCCAATCAACACTTGAAATCATTTCATTATTCACAACAATTCTTTCAAAATGTGAAATCAAATGAGGAGAAGTAAAAACCCCTACTTTAAATCCTGAATTCTTTAATAAACCCTGTAGCCATTGACAAGTACTTCCCTTTCCATTGGTTCCTCCTACTTGTATTTTGGATACCGCTTTATGATCTGGTAAATATTCATTCAACCATTCTCGATACAATAATAAGTCATGGTTTTTACCACGACAGCTTTCCATTTTTTCTATTTTTTGTTCTACATTCATGTTTGTATTATATCAAATTGTGCTATGATTTATATCAGAAATAGAGGAATTTATATGAGTACAATGAACAATGACTGGGATACTTTATTTGATCAAGAAATTCAAAAAGATTACTTAATTAAAATTGATTATTTCTTAGCAAAAGAATATAAAACAAAAGAAATCTATCCCGCAAAAGAAAATATATTTGCAGCTTTTAAAACAACACCCATCAAAGACACAAAAGTGGTGATTTTAGGACAAGATCCATATCATAATACTGGACAAGCACAAGGCTATGCCTTTTCCGTTCCAAGTGATTTTCCTTTACCTCCTTCTTTAAAAAACATTTATAAAGAATTGGAAAATGAATATCACGTACCTGTGAGTCGTAATGGCGATTTAACGGATTGGGCTAAACAAGGTGTCTTATTAATGAATACCGTTTTAACAGTAGAAGCTCATAAAGCTTTTTCTCATAGTAAAATTGGTTGGCAAAACTTTACGAATGCAGCTTTACAATTATTAAATGAACAAGATCAACCAATTGTTTTTATGTTATGGGGAAACAGTGCCATTCAAGCTAAAAAATATTTAAACAATCCCAATCACTTAGTCCTTACAAGTCCTCATCCATCTCCTTTAAGTGCTTCAAGAGGATTTTTTGGGAATAATCATTTTAAATTATGTAATGAATTTTTAGAAAAACATGGTGTTTCACCTATTCAATGGATTTAAAGATAATTTGACTAAAACAAACTTAACAAGTAGATTTAAAGTAGTGATGAATATACGTCGGAAGGGCAATTTAGAAGAGAGGCAATGTGTAATCCTCTCTTTTTTTATTTCTTATACAAAAAAGGCCCACCATGTTACGCATGTAGCAAAGCTACCTCAGCTCGGTGGAATCGATTACTTATAATATACTTTTACAAATTGTCCTTGTCAATAAACATTGATTTGATATAACTAAAAAAGCAGATTACTCTGCTTTTAGTTCAAATAAAATATCACGAAGTTGAGCTGCTCTTTCAAAGTCTAATACTTTGGCTGCTTCTTTCATTTCTTTTTCGATATTTAAAATCATCGTTTCCTTATCTTTTTTACCCATCTTCTTTTTCTTCAAGTATTTAGCCGTCATTTCTTTTGTTTCTTTAGAACGAACGACATCATGAATTGGTTTAATGATGGTTTTAGGAACAATACCATGTTCTAAATTATATTGTTCCTGAATTTTACGACGACGATTTGTTTCATTAATCGCATATTCCATGCTCTCGGTCATGTTATCGGCATACATGATAACTTTTCCTTCACTGTTTCTAGCAGCACGTCCAATAATTTGGATTAAAGAACGCTTAGAACGAAGGAACCCTTCTTTATCGGCATCTAAAATCGCAATTAAAGAAACTTCAGGAATATCCAATCCTTCTCTAAGTAAGTTAATACCAATTAATACATCGTATTTTCCTTGTCGAAGATCATGAATAATTTCTGTTCTTTCGATTGTCTTTACTTCATGATGTAGCCAAGCCACTTTTAAATCCATACTCTTTAAATAAGAAGTTAAATCTTCAGCCATGCGTACTG